>NZ_JBFEFI010000011.1 GCF_040717535.1 Thalassoglobus sp. JC818 | reverse complement strand
CTAGTGCCCCGATGCGAAACGTTACTGAAGGACAAAAGTTGACCTCCGATCCTAACCAGTCCGATTGGTCGTTTGAAGACTTGTCACCCAGTCCATTCCGAGGAGTCGACACAACTGCTTGACATGCATGAGGTCGCTGGTTCGAGTCCAGCCGGGTGGATGTCCTGGAGACTCTTTTAGTACTCCAATCTAGTAAACAGGTTTGGCGAGGGGTAGCATAGTTGATTGGGCGAATGGAGACGCTCATGCTCAATCCCCTGTGCCGTAAGTTGACAGAACGTCGGTCAATGAGAACAGGGGCCAGATTGGACCGTCGGCGATCGCGCCGAACACGGCTCCGAAGCCGTATCTCTCGAATTCACAACAGCTTCTGATTGCAGACATGTTTCCGAGTGTATCGAACTCCTGCAACTGGGGACGCGCCAGAGTTTCTCCGCTGCTGTGTTTGGAGGTTGTATTATGCGTAGTTCAAACTGGTGCTCGATGGCAATTCGGAACCTCTCAAGTTGGCGAGAACGGTTTCCAAGTCCTACAACATTCTGGCGTCGATTCGATCAGTGAACAAGCTTCGGGTGGATCAAGTCAGCCTAGTTGAGACTGTTCGGAAAGCTTGACGCATTGAAACAACTTTGTTGGATAAAGTTCATGCTAGATGCCACGTTTCCCCCAGAGAAAGAGGGGGAGGCAGCGTCGGCCTGACGAAAAAGCGAAATTCTACGAAGAGCGGCCTAATGGTCGATGGTCACGGTCTGCGGCTTTCCGCTGTCATCACAAAAGCCCACTGCTTTTGAACGGTTGACGGCTTCGTCGTTACCGTCGGAGGTGAAAAGTTGAACGAACACTTGCCTAGCTCCGGAGCATTCATTTACTCGTGATCTGCTAAGAGAATCAATATTGTTCTTCAATGGTTTCGTTCAACTCGCCTACACCTTTCACTATCATTGTTGGTTTTGATAGGTCCTTGCAGAGTTTCCGGTGCCCTTTCGTTAAAATCGCCCCAGATCTCAAGAAAGTTCCAATATTCTACAAAGTTCCAACATTCTGCTGATATCGGCTTTCAAATGATTGAAATTGAAACAAGTCTCAAGGAGTTTGCACCTCTTGAATGACGAGCGCTGAGTGAGTCGACTCTATTTTATCGACAAGTGGCAGCACTGTCGGTTCCACAGAATTTGCGTCGCGTCGATGATGAAAGTTCGATTTGGCAGAAGGGCTTATAGTCATAACAAAGTGTTCTCCCAGAGTCGAGTCCTGACCAAATTCTGATCAAGAACTCGCCCCACAGGTTACTAGAATATCACGCATCAATGATCTCTCAAACATCTCCCATTGATTCACCCCAAACTGACAATCTATTGGGGGTTGTCATTGTGTCATTCAATTCTTCGGATGTGATTATTCCTTGCCTTCAAAGTCTCATTGAATCGAGCCACCAGGCTTTGAGGATTGTCGTTGTTGACAATGCATCTCCAGACAACACCATCGAGCTGATCGAGAGATGGGCTGGACAGCTCGTAGAATCGGGCCGACTTTCATTTGATATCATCACAAGTAATGAGAAAGAATTTCCCAACGACGCCAAAGCCCATTCCGTGACAATTTTCCGCAACCATCGAAACTCTGGTTACGCCGGGGCCTGCAACATCGGATTTCAGCTCCTCTACTGCAATTCCAAAATACTGAATTACTGGATTCTCAATCCTGACTGCGTCGTCTTGCCTGACACAGCAATAAACGCACAGAAAGCAATTGACAAGAACCCCGAGTACTCACTCATGGGCGGAAGAATCAATTTCACAGAGCCTGCCAACTCAATCCAGTCTGATGGCGGACAGGTCAACATGTGGACGGGGAGATGCAGAAACATTCACCAAGGACTTCCGCAAGACTCGACACCTTATCCCGAACTCTCGGAGATTGATTATTGTCCAGGTGCGCACTTCTTTGTGTCGCGTACTTTTTACGAGATGACAGGTGGAATGCAGGACGACTACTTTCTCTATTTTGAGGAGATTGACTGGGCGTTTCGACGGGGAGAACTTCCTTTGCAGTATTGTCATCATTCAGAGGTTTTTCATCAAGGAGGTACATCGATTGGCAGTCGAACGATGTACAATCGAGCGTCTGCCTTTTCGAATTACTTCAATTTTCGCAATCGAATCTTGTTCCTGATTCGATTTCACCCCTTGGGGATTCCAACTGCCTATGCCTATTCCATGGCATTGATTGCAAGACTTTGCCTGTACCGAGCATGGGATGAAGCGTATGGAGCATTCTGCGGTTTACACCAATTGCCCCCTCCAAAAAACATTAAAAAGCGACTCCAACAAACCAACGCGACATTTCTCAAGAACGCATTCGTCGAAACGTGAAAATATGAACTCTTCTAGAATTTCAATCGTAAATTTCCACGGCGTTGGTCAGCCATCGGGCGACATTCCGAGAGACGAACTGCCTTACTGGATCAGCGTAACTAAATTCAATGACATTATCGACCTAGCAATCAAGGAAATAGCCCTAGGCAATAAGATCGAATTCACAGTGGATGACGGAAATAGCTCAGACATTGAGATTATTGCCCCCAAACTTGCTGAAAACGGATTGAGTGCAACTTTCTTCATTTTAACCGGACGATTGACCATGTCTGGTTACCTGGATGCAGACGCAATTAAGAAACTTCTGGACTCCGGAATGTCGATTGGGCTTCATGGAAAAGAACACTGTGATTGGCGTGCTGTGAACGACACACAATTTTATTCTGAAACGATCGAAGCAAGACATCAGCTTGAAGAGATTTGTCAGTCTCCAATTGACACGGTCAGTATTCCCTTTGGAGCTTACAACAAGGCCGTTATCCGAAGACTGAAGGCAACTGGCTTTCAAAAGATTTTCACGAGTGACGGTGGCACGTCAACCCACTATTCTCAGATATGCCCCCGCACATCTATCCGCAATGATATGTCGGATGGGCAGATCACTGATATTCTCACTGGTAGAATGTCCATTAAGCGATTTGTGAAACGAAATGTTTCAATGTTTTTACGAAGGCATGTCGTTTGAATTTTGTTTTACAAAAAAGAACATTAGAATCAACAAAATCTACATGGTAGCGAAGGTAGAGTCTCGTTTTACACAACAATTGAGGCGGTGAGGATGGTTACTAATTTAATAGGTGTCAAATCAAGTATTAGAGGTGCTCGTATGATAACAATGAAACGCTTTTTGGTTCGTCAGTCATGAAGACTTCTATTGGAGGCCGTCAGCAACCACGTATTCTGATTGGGTTCGCGGATGCGATTTCAGCACCGGAAGTCGTATGGAGTTTGATTGACTCAGGTTTCTCAGTTGTTGTATTCCAGAGAAAAGCGACTTCATGCAGCCTTCGCTGGAGTCGTTTTGTAGAGATTATTGAGATCACAGCGCCAGAGGTCAGTGTTCTGCAATGCCAAGAAGAGTTGGTCACTGTATACAAGAGGCATTGTTTTGATGCAGTCCTGCCGTTAGACGATCAGGCTTTATTGGTTTGCTCCTCCTTGAACAAAGATGGCACGCTGATTCCACTCGCGTGTGCAGATGGCGCGAATGCATCGTTTGCACTTGACAAACGTCTCCAGATTCAGGTAGCTGTGGAGTCGGGGATGGATGTACCGGAGACGCATTTCATTCAATCTGTTGACGATCTCCGCATCGAGAATATCGCCTATCCTGTCATATTCAAACCTGCAATGGCAGCACGCGTATCGGGCAACAAAGTAACTCGCGGAAAGGCTTATTATTGCAACGATGGAAATGAAATGGCTCAAGCGGTTAAAGTGTGGAATGGGCAAGAGCCAATGTTGCTGCAGCCAATTCTTCACGGGCAGGGAGTCGGAGTTTTTGGTATCGCAAAGCACGGCAAAGCTTTGCATCTTATTGGGCACTCTCGAATCCGAATGATGAACCCTCATGGTTCCGGTTCAAGTGCATGTCAATCGATCGAAGTGGTTCCGACTCTTGCCGAGCAGGTTAGGAGATTCATTAGTAAAGCCGAATGGCATGGACTGTTTATGGTCGAAACTCTGATGGATGAATCTGAAAATTATTGGTTTATGGAACTGAATGGGCGACCATGGGGAAGCATGGCTCTCGCTCGAAGTTGCGGTTTCGAATATCCGTCCTGGACTGTGCAACAAAAGTTGGGGGCTGAACTCTCACCGCCTCCACCCGAAAACTGCTCTCACAAGATATGCCGTAATCTTGGAAGAGAGATTGTTCACCTAATAATGGTGGTTCGTGGACCTCAGTCAGATGCGATTCAACAATGGCCGTCAGTCACATGGACAATACTTCGACTTCTTAAATGGACTCCATTTCAATCCTGGTACAGCTTCCGTTGGTCAGATCCGATGGTTTTCGTTTTAGACACGTTACTGACACTCAAAAAGCAAGTCTTTGACAAACTGAGGTCAAGATGATTCTTCGCGCTGCGTGTCACGTTCATTCGACTTGGTCTTATGACGGGTCTTGGACGATCAATGAGTTGTCACAACTCTTCAAGGGTCGAGGATACGATGTTGTGCTTCTGACAGAGCACGATCGTGGATGGTCTGAAGAAAAGAGGCTCCGGCATCGCAATGAGTGTCGAACTGTATCTTCAGATGGGTTTTTGGTTATTTCAGGAATCGAGTACAGCGAGTCAACGAATACAAACCACGTCTTAACCTGGGGAGATGTTCCATTTGCAGGAGAAAACGTCCCAACTGTAGATCTTTTGAGGCATGTCAAGATTCACGAGGGCATCTGTGTGTTCGCACACCCTGCTCGCAAGAATGCCTGGAAGAATTTTCTACCGGAATGGAAAGACTTGCTAGATGGAGTTGAAGTTTGGAATCGAAAATCTGATGGATGGGCGCCAAGTGAATCAGGTATAGAGATCGCGAATGAATACGGCTTGCCTGGTTATGTCGGCCTTGATTTTCACACTCGCAAGCAGCTCTGTCCAATTACATTGAGAATCGATGTCGACGGTGGATTAACTGAAGAGAATGTCCTCCTAGCGATGCAGCAAAGATGTGTTACCGGAATCGCCTTCACTGTGACATCGGATACTTTCTTGCGTCCTGTCTTTCGTAGTGTCGCTGTTGTCCCTGAGAAAATTAGGTCAATTGGGGCGTTTCTTCTGAAGTGCACACAAAGATCAGTTTCTCAATTCAAGTGATGACTTCGTTAAAGCACATTTCAAAACCCGTTTCTATTGGATTTGCAACTTTCTTGCCAATCGACAAAAAAGCGGTTTCGAAATAGCCTCGGTGCATGTGAATTGTAGAAACCGTCGAGTTGCAATAAAGTAGCTTTACTCGCGGGCCCTTCTCGAAATCGAACAGTGTTGGAACATTCGCTAATGGAGATTTAAGTCTCCGAGTGTTGGGCCTCAAGGTTCTTGATCGGCCTCGCAGCAGCCAGCGCTATGAGCTTCATTCAAGAGATGGTGAAGTGGCTTTGTCAATGCGATGTTGAAACTGGTTCGTTCGCTTCCGTATTCGGTTATCGTCAAGTTAGAGCGCGTCCTAGTTAGGTGTAGCGGTAGCCGCAGTGTTTGAGGTAGTTTGCACACTCGTGGGCGGGGAAACGATCGAGCAATTGGCCACAGGTCTCCCAAAGCGCGTCCACCGTACGGCAGCCGCTCCTGCATAACAGCCATTTGAGTTTTGAGAACACCTGTTCAATCGGATTGAAGTCCAGGCAGGGGGGAGGCAGATACAGCACTCGGGCGCCGACCTCTTCGATGGCTTCGTGTACGCCAGCAACTTTGTGACTGTTGAGATTGTCCATGATCAGGATGTCTTCCGAATGGAGCACTGTTGCCAAGTGTTGGCGGACATAATTCACGAAGACTGCTCCGTTCACAGCGCCATCGATCACCAGCGGAGCAATCAGTCCGTTCAGCCGTAACCCCGCCAGGAAGGTCGTCGTCTTCCTATGCCCAAACGGTGCGTGACACACCAAACGTTCGCCACACAGAGCACGTCCACGAGGCCGGGTCATGTTTGTCTTGGCGCAGGTTTCATCGAGAAACACCAGCTTTTCAGGATCGAATCCCGATTGCATCAGTTTCCAAATCTCTCGATGAGCTGCCACATCAGGACGAAACTGTTCAGCCGCTCTTAAGACTTTTGTTTCAAATGGAGTTTCGAATGTTGCAGCGCGCGACACAACGTTTGAACGCTCAAATTTGTTCCGAGGATAGCCTTGAATTCCTTCAGCGTAAGATCAGGCTGACGCTGAATGGCCCCCTTGATCTATTCGACTTCAGGCATCCACTTTGGAGTCCGCTTTCGCGTCGGTGTAGGTGTCGTCTTTCCCTGTTCGCGGCGCTCCTGCTTGATTCGACGCACCCATGATTCACCGACATTGAACCGTAGTGCGACAGCGCGCGAGCCCCCACCCGCATCGCACGCAGCAAGAACATCCCTGCGAAATTCCTTCGAATATGGCTGCATCACCAACTCCCTTGTTATGACGCAACGCAACCTACCTAAACTTCGCAAAGGGCGCTAGTCACTCAAGGAATGCGCTTTAGTCGCCCGTTGCGTCATGACGGCTGGCAGGTGAGTGCAACGAGAGTTTATCGCTTGTGGCGTTGAGAAGGGTTGAAGGTCCTGAAAAAGATGCGGAAAAGAGAAGGCGGGGAACTAGTGGAAATGGTTGTCATCGGCATTTTGCGGAGTCCAAGGATCATGACTGGAGCTGGAACTTCATTTTTGATTACATCGAAAATGGGACCAAATTGAAGCGGCTCTTCATCGTCAAAAAGTACTTCAGAGAGTGTCTGGAGTTGAAGGCGATCGCATGATCACATGCGAGAATGGAGTTTATATTACGGCAGAAGTGTTTTCGGTGAGAGGAGAATCGCAGTACATCCGTACCGACAGCGGCCCTGAGTTTATCGAAACTGCGGTCTATCGATGGTTGGCTGAACGGAAGATCGAGGCATTAGATATCGAACCCAGTTAGCATTGAGAGAACGGTTATGCCGAGACCTTTCGCAGTCGTCTTGGAGACGAACTTCTGGAGATGGAAGACTTTGAGAGTTTATTCATCGCACTGAGACAAATGGCTTCTTAGAACGATGATTACAACCAAGACCGGCTACGCAGTTCGCCGGGCTATCTAGCCCCTTCCACAGAGTACACGTCTCCGCGTCGCGACAGGATGAATGACGCGGCTAGTTGCTCGGCATCCGCTCGGCTTATGGCCTCACTCCAGCAGTGCAACGAAAACTACCTAACGCAACTTTCATAATAGCTGATACCATTTTTGCAGACATCCCACATTTCGGCCGATTTGTGATCGTGAACTCCCGCGTACTACGGGGACGAGCCGATTTTTAGTGAGGTGCTGCCGGTTTTTCGTTCTAACAAACAACTGAGCTGCACCGACGATGACCCGATGTGATGTTCGTTACAGTCGCTCGGGGTTGAACGGCGTTTCGGGGATCGCTCCGGAAGCAAAGTTTCGGAGGAGCGGGCGCAACCGTTGAATCACTCGTGCCGCGCGCTCATCTGGAGAGACAGCCAAATTGTGAAACTCTCCGGGGTCGGTCTGATGGTCGTAGAGTTCGATTCCGTGCTGGCCGTCACCCCATTCAGTGTATCGGTAACGGTCAGTCCGAATACTGCAACCCATCACAGGTGTTTCGAGACGATCATCCTGAGGACGTAAGACCTGTGTGATCGCTAATCCGTCCCAGTCGGCATTCACGTCATCCAGAAGTGGGCGAAGGCTGCGACCTGCGAGTTCTTCAGGAGCTTCGATTCCGGCCAGGTCGGTGATCGTTGGATAGATGTCCACGAACTCGACGATGCGCTGGCACGGTCCTCTATCTTGTTGATGACCCGGAGAACGAATCATCAACGGAGCGCGGGCTGATTGTTCGAACAACGATCGTTTCTGCCACATCCCGTCGTGTTCTCCGAGATGGTATCCGTGGTCGCTCCACAAGACGACGATCGTTTTGTCGGCAATCCCAAGCCGGTCGAGTGCTTCCATCAGACGACCCACTTGAGCATCAATAAATGACACCGAAGCATAGTAAGCCTGAGTTGCTCTCAGCAGCGTCTCCTCATCGAGTCCATAGTTCGGGACGGGGCAGTTGTGAGCGAACGCTGCCACGGGGATGTCAGCGCGATCATCCGGCGGGCTGAAAGGGAGACGAAGGTCTCGAAGCGGGTATTGAGCGAAGTATTTCTTGGGAGCGACATAGGGCGTGTGCGGTCGAAAAAATCCAACACCCAGAAAGAACGGCTCGTCACGTTTTTCTTCGAGGATGCGAATTGCCTCCGTTGCGATCATTCCGTCGGTTTGTTCGGCGTCGTTCCCTTCCGCAGCCAGCCAACTCAGAGCTGCGCTGATCTTGCGATGAGGTTCCGCATTGAAAATCAACTCTTCTTCAACCTTATCACGCCCCGACGGATTAACCGTCCGATTCCAGGATGGAGGATCATCGAATCCGTCCGTCCCGATCGAGGCAGGTACGTTGTAGTGATAAATCTTCCCGACGCGGCCAGCAAAGTAACCTGCCTTTTGAAAGGCCTGCGGGAGCGTCACAGCATCCGGGACTTCGTCGCGAAAATGACGGTCGAGGTCATAGACCTTAATGACATCAGGTCGCAGCCCAGTCATCACCGATGCCCGCGTTGGATTGCAGAGCGGTAACTGATTGTAAGCACGCTGGAAGCAAACACCTTCCGCAGCGAGTCGATCAATGTGCGGTGTATGGGCGATCAGATCGCCATAGCATCCCAGCGTGCACGCTAGATCGTCGACAGCAATGAATAGCACGTTGGGCGATTCATCTTCACCTGCGACGATGCTAGCCAGTGGGACAATTAACAAAGCGACCGAAAGCACCAGTCGTTCGATTGGAGCAAACACGGGACAGATCTTCCTGAAGATGTTTGCTGAAACCATGATCGCCTCTTTCAGACCATGAAGGTGAGTTCGACGCTTACACTCGATGAGAAGCTGAAGAATTCGGAATCGCTGCAGCGACCAGGTTTCGAAACCTGCTCTGCACGTACCTATCCGCCGATTGCAAAAGTCGCAGCAATATCAGGTGTGACTTTCGATCCTCGAAGTTCGATGTGAGTGATGTGCCGGAGTTTCCTCAGGTAGTCTACGCACTCATCGGTCACATTCGTCCCAGCGAGATTGACGAATGACATCTTGCGAAGTTTTTCGAGAAACTCGACTTGCTCACACGTAATCGGTGAGTCGATCAAGCTCAGTGACTCCAAGTCCGGATGCAATTCGGAAAGCTCATCAAAAGCCGATTGTTCAGCATTCGGAAACGAGAGTCGGAGAAGTTTGACGGTTCCAAGGCGACCGAAATTCTTTAAACCGCTCGCCAGAGGTGACTGGGAGATGATCTCTAAGCTTTCGAGCACGCAATCCTCGGGAAGGCGATCTAACCCGTCAGATGTAATGTTGGCGTTCTCGAGTGTCAGATACCGAAGATGATCCAGGCCAACGAGAAGGATGAAGTCATCGTCGTCAATTTCCTGACCAACTTTCACTTCCTTCAAGTTCTCAAAAGTGGTGGCTGGCTGATAATCAATGTCTGCTTCAACTTCGACCGGGACGAGCAAATTCGCGATCAACTGCGGCTGTTCAACCGTTGAAAGAATGTCTGCCGGGGAATCCTCGGTCAGTTGAATGGTGATCATTCTCTGGTCATCCCATTCGTACACAGCTTTCGCTTCCTCGGGGCTTCCAAACACACTTTCAGCATTGATGAAGATGTCCGTGTTCTCGCCGAGATCATCTTCAAGTTGAAGCAATTCTTTGTACGGGATGGAGACGTCGTAGACAGAAAGCTCAATCAGATTGGGAAGTCCTGCTAGTGCCTTGAGTGCTTCAGGGCTGACGGCACATCCATCCAGCACGAGCGTCTCCAGCGACTTCAGTTCCGTAAGTGTTGGGATCGCAGAGTCGTCGACAGAAGTATTTGCGAGCGAAAGATATTCGAGCTTGGGAAGCTTCTGTAAATGTTGAAGGCCTTCGTTCGTGATCGATGAGTTCGATGCGTTTAAGGATTCAAGGGTCTCGATCTTTGAGACGGTCTCCAGGTCGGAGTCATTAAACTGATCGGTCTTCATTTCGACGGAAACAATCTCGCCGGAATCCAGCTGGCGAAGACTCATGCCTCGACTCCGAAGTGAATCCGCCGGTCCGTTGGATTGAGTGAACCAGTAGATCAAGCCAGCCACAACGATCAGAGCGGGCAACCAGATTTTCGCTTTATTCATTCTCAAACACCTGACAAAAGATACATCAACGATTGAGAATGGGAGTCTAATCGTTCATCCGCCAGCTGTCTATTGGGCGATTTGAGAGACTTTCATCGATCTCTTGCAGAGAGCGAATCAAGAAATCAGTTGGTAATCGTGGAGTCAGGTCGATCGTTTTGAGAAGCATTCACACCGATGGAATAGATTTTTTCTTGTTCTTCGACGATCAAAAAATGCCCCGGCACATTCACATCTTGGATGACCTGTCGAATGCCGCTGGGCCACTGAATTTCAATCTGAACAGCGCGGTCGAGGTCAGCCCATCCGATATTCAAAACGCGCTCGTTTGAGGCCAGATACCCATCTCCCGCTGTCAGTTGCACGAGTCGAGAGCTCTCCTTTCCGGTGATGCGAACTCGCGCACCGATGGCATCTCGTGCAGACTGAACCCCTTTCAGGGTGAGCTTGAGATGCTTTCCGACAGGGAGAGTCTGATTCGTCAGTAGGGCATAATCTTCGTCAAGATGACCGACAATCAAGTCGTCGAGGCCATCACGATTCCAGTCAAGCTTGACAGCTGCTCGTCCCAGGTGAAGTCGTTGAAAGTATTCGCCGACTTCTGATCCTGGCAGCTCGTGAAATTGGATTCCCGCTTGATAGAAGAGTTGCGGCGCCATTCGAAACGGCCGACCAAAACGTGTGAGGTCTTGAAGATGCCCGTTCGCAACGAACAGTTCTGGAGTGCCGTCAAGATCGGAGTCGAGTGACTGCGTTCCAAATCCGAGGCTGTTCCATGTCGTGCTTTCAAGTTGACTGGCGACTGTCCGGTCTTCGAAAAATCCCGGAGTCAGTTGCTGGTAGAAGGTATTCGACTCAGCCAGGAAATTAGTCGTATGAAGATCAAACAGGCCGTTCTGATCGAAGTCGCTGACAACGACTCCCATGCAACCTTCCGCTTTTCCATCGCGGTTAAACGCCACTCCAGAAGTTAAAGCGACATCGTTCAGTTGAAGCCCGTCAGTCTTGCTGCTGCATTGAAACAGGTAATTCGCGGTTGTGTCGTTCGCCACAAACAGCAACGGCCCGTCGGAGTGTTCTTCCCGCCAGGTCACGATTCCGAGCCCTTTGCCGTCCATCGCTGGGAGTACGTTGGGCTGAATGGATTGAAACATTCCTGATCGAGTATTCAGCCGGATTGAGTCCGGTGCCCCGTCAAAATCGTACGGCTGACACATTGCAAGTGAGCCGTCAGCATGAAGACAGGTCTTGCTGAGACCGTCGGTCCCGCTGAGGTAGTTGACGTCATAGAGGTCCGCCAGACCATCGGAATTGAGGTCTGCCACGAGGCAACTCGTCGTCCACTGTTCTTCAGAATCGAAATCAGCTGACAGCGCAAAAGTTCCGTCCCCGTTGTTGATGTGCAGAGCGTTTTTGCCGAAGTTCGCGATGTAGACATCAGGGAATCCATCAGAGTTGACATCGCCGATCGAAACTCCCTGTCCGAAACCTGTCTCTTCGACGAGAGCACGCTGCTCGACGGAAACAAACTGTTCGCCGGACAGATTCCGGAACAGTTGATCGTGACTTGATCCCGCAGGTTCCAATGGGCGGCAGTCAGCTTGTGTGCAAATCACGTCCGGCCATCCGTCCAGATCGAAGTCAATGACTCCGATGCCACCTCCTGAAAACGTCCAGATCAGTGGCTTCCCATCGGCACCGGTTTTGTTTTGGAACCGAAAGTGAAAACCAGTTTGCTGTGCTTGATCGACAAAGGCGATTGCAGGAACTGCCTGGCTCGGAGCGTTCTGCTGAGGAGAATCATCTCGAGACGGCGGCGAAAGTGGAAATTCATCCGGAGTCAACGGGACAGGATCGATAAAAGAGATGAGCGTTAGTCGAAGTGGAGTTTCGCGACAATCGCTTTGCAGCTGTTCGTACAACTTGCGAAACGCTGAAGAGTTCGGATCGATATCGATTGCGATCTTGCAAAAGTGAAGTGCTTCCCAAGCACGGCCGACTTCATAATAAGCGTTCGTCACTGCCAGAAGATCGTCGATTCCTCCCTGTTGTCCTCCGAAAAGAACGCGCGAAATGACTTGTTCAAATTGGTCGAGCTTCTGAAGTCGATCTTTGAGGACAATCACCCCTTCGTCTCGATCAGCGTCGGCAGCCAGTTGAATGAGTTGGCTGGTCACAGATCGAGATTCCGGAGCGAGTTGCCAGGCTTTCAGGTAGCAGTGCATTGCAGAAGAACGATCACCTTGTCGGGCAGCAAGCTCTCCTCGTGCTTGCCAGTATTGCGGATATGACAACTCTCGATCTCTTGCCGTCTCAATTTCAATCGAAAGCTCTCGGTCTCTTTCAAGTTTCGACAGTTCAAGCATGAGCAGTGGTCGAGTGATTGAAGGAGCGTTGCTCAATTCCAGGGCTTCTCGCAATAGTCTGATCGCCGCTTCGGGATCGTCATTGAGAATGGCTCGCTGTGCGAGTCCGAGAATTGGAAAGGAATCCTCTGGGGTCGCTTCTCGTGCTGCGAGTAACGTCGGCAGATCATCGATTCCGCTTTCCTCGCGAGCGAGTAGCATCACGAGATCCGTCTCAGCTCCAGACTGAATCACTCGTAAGATCAGCTCGACCGAGTCACTCTTTTGACCACACAGGGTGAGCAGATTCGCCTGGTCGGTAAGCGTCTGAACGTCGTTCGGTTCAGCATTGAGAGCGAGTTGAAAGCATTTTGCTGCTTTGTCGAGCTGAAGTAAGTGATCGCGATAAATCAACGCAGATCGCTTCTGCAGTCCTGCACTCTCAGGAAACTGCTCGATCAACGAAACGGCCTCCTGAAACTTCTGTTGGCCTGTCAGACATCGAGCAAGAAGTTCTGCGGAAACGGTGTCTTTTGGAGAAGACTCGTGCAGTTCGCGAGCGAGTTCTTCCGCCTCAATAAACTCACCAGTCTTTAACGATTGTTCTGTCTTCTCAATGAGCAACTCGCGGGTTGGAGTCGCGTTGAAGGTTCTCAGTAGTACTGTCCCGACGACTCCAATCAGGATGCCGGCGAGAATGATTCGCATCGCGAGAGCAGAACGTGATCGAGTGATCGGCGGTTGATTGCTTTCTTCGATTTGCACAGCCACTGCAAGTGTCTTGAGATTTGATGTTTGAGCAGCGAACGAAAAGTGTACGTGCCGTTTTTCGGGGAGGGGATACTCTGATCCAGCTTCAGAGGATCATCATATCCGTTGGCATTGATGCAATGCGAGCAGTCAAGGTCGAAAGCCAGAACTGCCGACGTTGCATAACAGCAAAAGCAACGAACGCGTCAAAGGTTGTTGATGGGTTTTGCCGAGTTGAGTTTACAGCAAGATCTGTGCCTCCATGTGGTTCACTAAGCTGGGAAAACATGATGTGGAAACATCAGTTCTCTCAGATGTGACAGTATGGTTCATAAGTCTCATAGGTGGAGTTGTTTACGATTCTCTGTGACGTACTCGTTGTTGCTGTTGTGATTGGGGTTCACAAAACTTTTGTGTATTTTTGCGAACGTTGGGGTTGCATCCCGAAACCCATCAACTATTCTCAATGAATGCGGGGCGTTCTGACCCGGTAGTCTGATCGACATTTCTATTCAATATCCATCTCGTTCACGTCTCCCAACCACGGGGGATTGCGTCTGCTTGAATGGCATTTCTGATAACTTTTCCCTGTTTCGCGTTTTATGAAATTTTCGAAAGGATGTGGCATGCTGAGGCCAACTCTCCAACGAAAACGAGGGTTCACGCTGATCGAACTCCTCGTGGTGATCGCGATCATCGCGATTCTGATTGCACTCTTGCTGCCAGCTGTGCAGCAGGCACGTGAGGCGGCTCGCCGTACTCAATGCCGAAACAACATGAAGCAGTTGGGACTCGCTCTCCACAACTACCATGATGTCTACCGCTCCTTTCCTGCTCGACAGGGTGGAACAGGAACAATTCAGAGTCGAGCCCTTCGTTTGAGAATGTCGGCCTACGTCGCTTTGCTTCCTTACATCGATCAAAGTCCGCTCTACAACGTCATCGTCGACAACCAGACCAACGCCTGGGCGAACAACGAGTGGAACAAATCCGTACTTGAAGCTCTTAACTGCCCGAGTGATGCCGGTTCAATTGAGCCGAACAACGCCGGTCGTCAACGCGGAACAGAGAGCTACGGTTTCTGTGGTGGAGACAACTACCTCGGTTCAGTGGTTGCTTCGAATGAACGAAACGACAGTGCGTTGGCGGAACAAACTCGCCCGATGTACAACCGCGGTATCTTCGGTCGTGGTGCCGTTACTCGAATCCGTGACATCACCGACGGAACAAGTAATACCATCGCGATGTCTGAGCGATCACGACCAGAAACGCAACTTGCTCGCGGAATGCCAGTTAAAGAAGCTGGAGCGAGCGTCGACACTTACGCTCCAATTTCCTGCGAAGCTTGGCGACAAGGTTCCGGTCTGCGTCCTGATGCTCCGTACTTCACAGAAGATACTCTGCCAGGTTACCGCTGGAGCGATGGAGCAGCCTTCTTCGTGGGCGTCACCACAATCCTCCCACCGAACGCACCAGTTTGCCTCATCGGATCTCCTCGCTGGCAGGACGGTGGCGGTCACTATGGTCCAGGTGTCTGGACACCAACCAGCGAGCACATCGGTGGCGTGAATGCGTTGCTTGCTGATGGTGCAGTTCGGTTTATCAGTGAGAACATTGATTCCGGTAACAAGTCAGCCATCGCACCTGCGCCAAACACGGCTGGACCTTCTCCGTATGGTGTCTGGGGAGCTCTCGGAACCAAGTCCGGCGGAGAAATTGTCAGCGAGTTCTAAGATAAGCCATTTTGAAGATGGTTTAAGCTTTGTTTGACAAATTGACTGAATGGGTAAAGGCCCATTCGAATCAAAACTAAGTCTGAGGACCTCCTTCGATGATGATTGGAGGAGGTCCGTTTCTAAGACCAAGACAACTCCTGCGGAATCATTCTCGCAAGAGTGAAGTTGCAAGAGGAGAATGCTTTGAAAGGTTTGTGGCGAAGTTCCCTCTCCTTGGGGTTGATGGCTTTCATCGCTGGATGCGGATCGTCGGATTCTTGGACCAAAAGTCTCCCCGACACAATCGAAGCATCCGGATATGTCACATTAAATACGGTCCCTGTCGAAGGGGCGTCTGTCGTTTTTGCACCGGTTGATGGCAAGTACGCTGCAACTGGAGTGACGAACAGCAGTGGTTACTTCGAATTGAAAGCTTTCCCATCCAAATCTGGAGCAGTTCCTGGCAGCTACAAAGTTGGCGTCATGCAAACCGTTCAGTTTGATGACAGCGGAAAAGCTTTTGATCCAGGAGAAGACTCAGAACATCATGATGCCGCGACGGCATCTGTCGGTTGGAAGAACGCACTTCCTGAACGGTACAAGAGTCCTGAAACTTCAGGACTCACAGCCAGTATTCCCGAAGAGGGAACGAGTGAAATTAAGATTGAGTTGTTGCCTTAGAATTCCTGCGGTATTTCTGGTTTATTGCTTTTAGATTGTGGAGTGGTTATGAGGTTACTAAACAAGAGGAAAGCATTCACCCTCATCGAACTGCTGGTGGTGATTGCAATCATTGCGATTTTAATCGCGCTTCTCCTTCCGGCGGTCCAACAGGCGCGGGAAGCTGCTCGTCGAACGGAATGTAAGAACAAGCTGAAACAACTCGGGATCGCACTCCATAACTATCACGACACTTACAATGCACTCCCCTGGGGGTCCGGACCAGAAAACATTCATGGTCGTGCTGGAGGAAATGGAAACGCCCGTGGCGGTGGACGTCGTCACAACGGGATGGTTGGCCTTCTGCCTTACATCGATCAAGCCCCGATGTTCAATCTCATCTCGGCTGGGGGAACAGCTGCTTCCGTAAACGGTACGACGAACTACAACGGTTTTGTTTTCACTCCTTGGGACAACAATCACCAGGCTGTTCGTGCCAACATCCCAATGCTTCTCTGTCCATCGGATGGAGATACGACTGAGCAATCTCCTCGCGGAAAAAACAACTACATGTTCTCCCGTGGCGATCAGTGTTGGGACACAAATCCAAGCTGGAACGGGAATGGCGGTCGCGGACTGCGTGGAATGTTTGTCGGTGGGCGCGACGTCTACAACCGAAACTTTAAGGAAGTTGTTGACGGTTTGAGTAACACCATTGCAATGGGTGAGCGAATCAAAGCCAAGAACGGTGGAACCACTGTTCAGAGCGGTGCGACACACATCGACATTCAACAAAGCCAGTACCGCGTCAATCCTTCAGTCTGTGAAACTGCCGTCGGTCCCGGCGGTGTTTACAACGGGGGCGTTCGCCGCTGGGCGGGAACACGTTGGATGGATGGAACGAATGCATTCAGCGCCATGACCACCATCCTTGGTCCGAATTCACCGTCCTGTTCGCAGGGTCCTGGTGACCAGCGAGACGGAATTTTCGAGCCATCCAGCTTGCATCCAGGTGGAGCACAAGTGTTGATGGGCGACGGTGCCGTCCGATTTATCAGTGACAGCATTGACACCGGTGATACCACTCAAGAATCACCCGTCAATGGCCCAAGTCCATATGGTGTTTGGGGTGCTCTCGGTTCTATCAACGGCGGAGACATCGTCGGAGAGTTCTAGGATAAAACCAAATCTTTGAAGCGGTTCAGTCACGACCGCTTCAATGTTGATTTGGTACCAATCTCTCATCGATTGTTTAACGACCTCATGAATTTGATCCCCAGAACCTCAGGGCAGAATCTGTTCTGGGGTTCTTCGCTTCCAGCTTTGAATTTATAGAAAGACGACGAATGCCAGTTCGATTGCTGATGATGTCTGCTTTACTGATGGCAGGCTGTGGTAGCGGTGATGCCAATCAGGTTCCGGTCTATAAAGTGACTGGGAAAGTAATCATGTTTGGAACACCTCTGTCCGATGCTTCGGTTTCGTTTTCGCCCAAGAACGAACAACCAGTGGCGACGGGACGCACAGACATCAATGGCGAGTTTGTTCTAACGACATACGAATACGGCGATGGAGCGGCCGAAGGAAGCTATGCTGTTCTGGTTGACAAAGCTGGAACAGTCGCCGGAGCGAATGACGCTGGTGGAGACGATGAGCATTCCGCGGACGTCAATTTTGATCCGGGAGCTTCTGGTGAACATGAGGATGGTGAGACGTCGAAAAGTCTTGTTCCTCCTGCCTACAATAGTTCCAGTGATACGCCGTTGTCCGCAACGGTGACAACCGATGAATCGCAGAACGTTTTTGAGTTTACGATCAACTGATGATTCGAACGCGAATTCCGAAAAGTCAATCTCACAAATCACAGGGCAGGTCACGTCGATTCGTCGATGGGGTCTGCCTTTTTTGCATTTGCTTAGCCATGACCAGTGGTTGTTCATCACCGACGGATGAACAACTTCTGCAACAGTCTCGTGATGCTTTGTCGATTCGAGACTATCAGAGTGCTCAGGAACTGGCAGCGAGTGTTCCGGAGTCCAGCCCCTTACGATTTGATGCACTGATGATCGCTGGTGAGGCGGCCATGAGAAGTCGGGACTTCGAAGACGCACGCGTCTATTTTCAAGCGGTCGCGGATTCAAACAACTCGCAATCACACAATGCACGTTTTTATTTCGCGGAAGTGCTGCGAGAACTCAAACGACTCTCCGAAGCGGTTGAACAGTATCACCTGGTTCTCAAAGATGATCCGCAGAATATCGCCTGCCATGAACGGCTTGCATTTCTCGAAGCGATGGCAGGTCGACGTTGGGAGGCTGAGGGCCACTACTTTGCTTTAATTCAAAGCGGCTCCGCGACTCTTCAGGAACTAGCCCTGTTTGCAGATCTGGATCGCCCGATCGAACCAGGAGAATACCTCGACGAGTGCATCGCCGTCGCGCCAGATGATCGCTATGTCCAGCTTGCACAAGCTCAGTCCGCGATTGCTTCAGGTGATCGGGCAACTGCCGTGGAACTACTTCGAGACGACCTTGCGCGGTATCCAGATGACGTCTCAACACTTTCCTCGTTGGGAAAACTGATCTCCGAGTCGCATGATCAAGAACTGGCAGCCTGGAATCGGTCGCTTCCCGAACAAGCAGAGAGTCATCCCGACATCTGGTACGTCCGAGGACGTTGGGCCAGCCAGTCGAAAGAGTTCTCCGTGGCAGAGCAGTGCCTGCGAAAATCATTAATGCTGGCTCCTCAGCACAGGCAGGCGATGTACTTGCTCATTCAGTCGATCACCGCATCGGGAGAAACTCCGAATATTGAACTCGTTAATCGTTCGAAAGCGCTGCTTGAGCTTTCTCAACAGGTTGATCAAGTCTTGCGGTCCAATGGAAAGTCGGAAGAGAGTGTTCACTCGGTGGTTGAACTGCTGAAATCAACAGGCCGAATCTGGGAGACGTGTGCCTGGTCGGTTTTCGCGAAGAAGCAATTCCCAGCAGCAACATGGCCAGACGAACTATTGGCGGAGTTCGGCCCACGTCTCGATGACGATCTTGAAATCGTCGCGGCAGCGTCTCGTGTCATGTCGGCGATTACTGATGATCAGGAAGATCTTTTCGCAAGTTTTGTTGAGCGACGGCAGGAAGTTGAGTCAAAGTCTTCGTTGCCATCCGCAACACCATCGGCGATTCATTTCGAAGAATTGCCATTGAATTTCATCTATGAAAACGGGGCCGACGATGCCACACCGGGCGCTCGCATGTTTGAGCAAACGGGCGGCGGAGTTGGCGTCTTGGACTTCGACTGTGATGGGAGGATGGATCTCTTCTTTTCACAGGGGGGCGAGTGGCCAACTGGTCAGTCCGCTCCCGGAATGACAGGTCGAGTGACGGATGCGATCTTTCGCAACATGGGAAGCGAAGAGTTTCAGAATGTCGCAGATGCGGCGGGTTTCAATTCGGAACGCGATTTCGGTCAGGGTGTCGCGATTGGTGACTTCGATCAGGATGGGTTCGCAGATATCTATGTAGCCAACATCGGAAAGAACGCCTTGTACTGGAATGCTGGCGATGGAACATTTCTCGATGTGTCCGAGCAACTTGGCGAGCGGCAGGGAGAGTGGACAGCGAGTGTTGCCATCGCGGATCTCAATGGCGATTCCAATCCTGATCTCTTTGATGTTAATTATCTGCAAGGGCCTGGCATTTACGAACTGATCTGTCAGGGGAAAGCTTGCTCACCGAGCGTATTTGAAGGGGCTGCCGATTCTATTCTGATCAGCGACGGAAGCGGTGAGTTTAAGACTTGTTTAAAGAGTGAAATTACTGAGCATAGCAAAGGGCTGGGGATCGTTGTGATCCCCGAAACTCTGCCTGAACCACCGTCACTATTCATTGCTTGCGATCAAGTTGCGAACCAACTGCTGAAAGTGAAATCGGACGCTGAGAGTGGTGATATCAAACTCGAAAATCGAGCGTTGGTTTCAGGGGTAGCTTTCAATAACGACGGGTTGGCGATGGCTTGTATGGGAGTTGCTTTAGGCGACGTAAATCGCGATGGCTTCGAAGATCTGTTCGTGACGAATTTTGAAGACGAATTCAACACGCTGTATCTCAGTCACGGAGATCGAATGTTCGTCGATTCAACTCGATATTCGGGTTTGATGTCGCCGAGTTTTCCGAAAGTTGGTTGGGGAACTCAATTCTTGGACGCGGACCATGACGGATGGCTGGATCTGATCGTCACGAATGGTCACGTCGATGACTATCGCGATTCCGGAGGTGAGTTCGCGATGAATCCGCAGTTGTTTCGAAACATCGGCGAAGGACGTTTCGAGGAGATCGCTGCGGAGGACGCAGGAGCATTCTTCGAACGCAAACAGCTTGGACGAGGACTGGCTGTTGGTGATTTGAATCAGGATGGGTTACGAGACGCAGTCGTTTCCCAAATCAATTCCGCAGCGACGATTCTTTTGAACAGGACGGTTAGTGAGAATCACTACTTCAATGTGAAGCTGGTAGGAGTGCAAAGTTCTCGAGATGCTGTCGGAGCTCGAGTGATTGTCAAAGTCGATGACGTTGACTTATCCGCAAGCGTATCAGCCGGCGACGGATATATGGCTTCGAACGAGAAGACACTCAACTTCGGCCTCGGAAACCATTCCGAAGTTAAGTCGGTTTTAGTTCGTTGGCCGAGTGGCCTCGTCACCGAAGTCGATTCGCCCCCGGTTAACGGAACTTTGCTTGTGATCGAGTCAGACGAGAACTGTTTCTTTGAGTCAGTTGACGGCGTCGCGAAAACGATCCCATGCCGCTGATCACGTGAACTTGTGAGTTGATCCGTTGTCGATCCTCCCAGTAACCTCACTCGGTTGGTCGGCTTCGTCCGCTTTCGATAATCTCAGCGAGTTCTGCTTTCATGCGTGAAGCAACTTCCGGATGTGCTTCGATGATGTTTTTCTTTTCGGCCGGGTCGTCGTCGAGGTTGAAGAGCTGGAATTGCTCGACTGGGGTATTCGCAAGTTGCGTTTCGACAACAACGTTTCGTGCTTGTTTCCTGTCGTGTCGATGCAGCTTCCAGTTCCCTGATCGGTACCCGAATGTTCCGCTGGCTCCGTTGTCTTGCTGGACGAGTGACTGACGTCCTTTCGCTCCTTCGACTCCCAACAGAGCATCGAGAACGTTGAAGCTGTCGAGGCATGCATCGTTTGGGAGTTTTTGATCGGTCAAAGCAGCTGCACTCGCTGCGAGATCGATGGTGCAGACAATTTCATCACTGACGCCTGGCGAGATTCGACCAGTCCATCGGGTGATGAATGGAGTTCGAGTTCCCCCTTCGTAGACGCTGTACTTCCCTCCCGAATACTGGCCAGCCGGGCGATGAGATCCGAGCTGTTCAATCGCTCCGTCTTCGTACCCATCGTCCAGAACGGGACCGTTATCCGAACAGAAAACGACGAGAGTCTTATCCGACAGGTTGTTCTCTTCAAGTGCGTCAAGAATCTCTCCGACACACCAATCCAGTTGGATGATGGCATCTCCACGGTAGCCGAGCGAAGTCGCCCCTTGGAACCGCTCGTGAGGAATCCGGGGAACGTGGATGTCATGGGAGGCGAAGAAGAGAAAGAACGGTTGGTCTTTATTGTTGGCGATGAATTCTTTTGACTGCTCGACCCATTTGTCTGCGAGGTCTTCGTCACGAAAGCGGGCTGCGTGACCTCCGGTGTAAAATCCAATGCGGCTGATGCCGTTGTGAATCGTTGAATTGTGACCGTGTGACCAGTTCATTTTGAGTGTGTCACGATGCGTGATTCCAGTCGGATGATCAGGTGAAGGCTTTTTGTTTCCCACCCAGAGAGGATCGTTCGGATCGAGATTCAAAACGCGATGATCTTCGACGTAGACCTGCGGAACACGATCGTTCGTCGTCGGAAGGAGAAAACAGGAATCGAAACCAATCTCGAGCGGACCGGGTTTCAATTCTCCGTTCCAGTCCGGTCCGTCTGGTCCCCCGAGTCCGAGGTGCCACTTTCCAACAACAGCTGTTGTGTATCCCGCATCTTGCAGAATTGACGCGATCGTTTCCGTGCTGGGTTGAATGATCGCCGGTGCGTTGGGAGGAGCAATTCCGGTTCGTTCTCCGCGGAATGCGTAAGTTCCAGTCAGAAACGAATAACGAGTGGGGGTACATGTCGAGGCGGAGCAGTATCCGCTGGTGAATCGAATTCCTTCGGATGCGAGTCGATCGATATTCGGCGTTTCCAGAGACGTTGCTCCGTAGCACGAAACGTCGCCATATCCCAAATCGTCAGCCATGATCACAATGATGTTCGGCGTTTCCGCAAAGGCCGAAGAAACGAACATCAATAAGAATGAGATGGCAAACGAGATTCCAATATGTTTCATCGAGCGTTTCCTTGAAGAGCGTCTGTCGATCGGGGCATCCTGACTCAACACGACCAAGAATGAAGCAACGCTTCGTCGGTGACGAATCGGTTGCTGCAACTCATCACTAGTTCTGTGAGATGCTGGTCCAGCAGAATCAGGATTTGCCGATGATAGCCGATGGCTGAAAGAGATTCAGCATTGCGCGACTTCAAAGACTGAATGAACTCAAAGCGATACTCTCACACATCCAGAGCAGTGGAGAGACTGACCTTCCAGGTCAATAATTCCGAGGCGAGATGGAATTAGTCTCGATCGCGAAAGAAGCCTGAACGGTACTCTCGCATTGAGAAGTCCGCTTCCGAGAGTTGTGAACTAATTTGTTCAGGAACTTCGCATCGGATGAGGAACAGCTGGTCGAGTCGCGGAAGGCTGAAGATTACTTCGGCCCTCATTTCGTCGATATTCTCATCGTGGATCATCAGCGTTGTGAGTTGCGGATGCCCTTTCAAGCGAAGCCAATCTTCTTCGGTCAGATTCTGTTCGATGCTCAGGAAGCTGAGGTTGTCTGACGAGAAGTTTTCCAGAGAAACTCCCGGAGAGAGTGGAGACTTGAGAGTGAGGGTGTGTAAATTCGGAAGCTCCGGAAGAATGAGGAACTCATCTTCATTCTCTGAGGTGATCACACCTTCGAGGTACAAATGATGCAGTTGTGACAGTCGATGAGGTTCGATCGAGCGGTCAAGGTCCATCGTTGAATTGACGATCGTCAGCGACTCCAGTTTCTCCTGCTTTTCGATCCAGTCCCAAATTTCTTGATCAATGCTGCTCTTGGACAATCGTAGAGAATTGAGTGTCTTGAACAGGTCCTGATTGGTTTCGAGAATTCCTGCAGTGTCCTGATTGATTTCGACGCCGATGATTCGGAAATCATCATCAAGATGAGTTACTCCATACCGTTCGGTCAGCGGTTTGTACTCAATCAAATCTTCCGGTTGAACGCGAAAGGTCAAGTCCGGTGAGTTCTGAGCAATGTGCCTGCAGAGTTCGATCGAAACCGGAATTCCTCGCGTTCGAAGTTTCAGAAGATACTCAGACTCCGCGAAGGACTTAATCGACTTTTCGGTGAGTTGTCCGCAGTCTTTGAGATCGAGTGACGTCAGCATGTCCCGGTTGATCCGAATGAGTTCTTCATCCGTGATGGTGACGTTGTCGAGGACAAGATCTTCGAGCGTTAATTGGTCGAGGAGAGGCGACCAGTTGGTCGATGGATCCGTCGAGGAGTTGAAAAGATAGAGGTGTTTGAGGTTCGGCAACCGAGCCAGCACGTCGAGAGCTGAGCTCTGAACGTCACATTCAGAAAGCGTCAGTCGGCGGAGTTCTTTCTTTTCAGAGAGTTCCTCAGCGAGTTCGACCGTCAAATCCGTGCCATGAAGTTCCGCAGCGAGAGCGGTTTCTCCATCGACGTCGTATTTGAAGGTGACGCCAGATTCATTGAACAGTTTTTCAAGTCGCTGATTGTCGTTCTGAAACTGATAGGCAACGAGAAAGACGATCAGCCCGATCACAGCCAAAGCCGCGTTGAGGATATGTCCAGAGTTTGGGATCATTTGCAGCGATTCTCTTTCGGGATTAACAACATCGCCACGGTTTTCTCAGGCAAAATGGCCGAAAACACTGGGGAGCAAGACCGAAAATGGCTGCAATCCTCTCGATGATTCGAGGAGAATCGTACTGCAATCGTTCCCTCTTAATCGTGCCGATCTTTGTTCGAGCGATTTTGCGGTTTCAACCCCAACGGATGAAGCAGGTTTCTCGGAAAATCAAATAAAATCCGATTTTCGACCGAAACCCTGAACATTCGCTTCATGAACTCCAGAAAACGGGGCGTGGAGGGAAACTGCATTTGGTACGAACAAGGTCACATTCATGAGCAGTTTGATCTGTTGACGACCACTTCAAACGCTCTTGGATGTGACTATTTCACGGTGATCGCAGAGATTTGGAAGTCCTTCGGCGAACTCACATCGAGTTCAATTTGTTCGAAATTCCCAACGTCTTTTGCATCCACAACAAGAGTATTGGAGGGGTCACCCACGGTGATCCGCAGTTCGTCTTGAGACTTGGTGATCTTCACGATGTAGGAAGTGTACCGATAATCGAAATCTCGCTGGGCACCACATGCGGACATCGACGCGACACCGCGGGCGAAATCGAATTTGACTGGGATAGTCATGCTTCCCGCCTCGCCAATGAAGTTCAAATAGAACTCTCCACGTCGCAGGACATTGATTCGAAAGGTTACCGTGAAGTTCTCACCAATCTGCAGAGAATCGGAAATCCATCTCGTTCGCCGATCAGGATTTGCAGGGCCGATCCGGGTCCAGCCTTCAGGGATCGCAGGCGCGACAATCTTCTGATCAGGGTCTCCAAACTGCACCGTCTGGAGTTGTGGCGTCGGAGAAATCGGGCCCCAGCGAAGGTTATGGATCGAAATCTGCTGATACCGGTCGTGAAAACGCACCTTGAGAAAATCGAATGGACCTGTGACGTGACCTCCGAGTTTCTTGGCATTCATCGAGTCTCCGTTCACGATGAGAAGAAGACCTTTGTCAGGGTCATTCTCAATGCGAAACCACACAGCGTCGCGACTGCCAGAGGAACTCGGAGCCAGGTTCTCAAGCTTTGTTAACCCAGAATTGACTGTCCATCCCACTACGCTTTTGGTTCCAATTCTGAAGGGAAAGACCTCTCCTGTCTTCGATGACTCCAAAGTGAATTCAAGTTCGTTGTTGCCTTCGTCGACGAGTTGCATTTCGAGAAAGAATTGGCCACCAACTCGAATCGTACGATTGGTGACGGCGTTCTCATCACTCCCTGATCCAACGATCTTGAGAGCAGGGAGTCCACTTGCGAGGTCGACTCCTGTATTCCCCTCAATCTTCCAATCGTCCGGTAGCGATCCGCGATCCACCAGTTGAAAGTCGAGCTTTCCAGGTTGTGATGGATAAAGATCATCATTGAGGATGGTCCCGGTTGCGATGTCTCGAGAAATTTCTGCGTTCTCAGGGGCGATCAGCTGAACGCTGAAGGTTTCGTCAGGTTCAAAATCCTGGTCGCCGACGATATTGACCTTAATGAATTTTTCAGTTTCACCCGGAGCGAAGGTCAGAGTCCCTTTTTCGGCAGGCTGGTAATCTTGCTCGTCAGCTGATGTGCGTGAAGTTTGTGAGCGGGTGAGATAGCCGACACGGATCGCTTCTGTGCTCTGTTCCGAAAGTCTCACAGGAAAGACAAGAGCTTGGGTTCCAGTGTCGCCTTCATAGATTTCTTGATCAGCAATTTCAATCGAGATCTTGGGAGGGCTCGGTGGCGGAGCAACATCTTTCTCGTCCGGCTTCACAGGCTCGGTCTGATTGCCTTTTCCTGACTCAGGATGCTTTGAGTTTTGGTCTTCCGGTTCCACACCTTCCGGTTCCACACCTCCCGGTTCCACACCTCCCGGTTCCACACCTCCCGGTTCCACACCTCCCGGTTCCACACCTCCCGGTTCCACACCTCCCGGTTCCACACCTCCCGGTTCCACACCTCCCGGTTCCACACCTCCTGGTTCCACACCTCCTGGTTCCACACCTCCTGGTTCCACACCTCCTGGTTCCACACCTCCTGGTTCCACACCTCCTGGTTCCACAGGGGCAGCAGGAGTGAGGATTGCAATTGCTTGCCGTGCCTTCTCGTTCGCTTCTGCCAGCAACTGTGAAATCTCTCCCGGAATGACGTACTTGTCCAAGATGTATCCCGCTCCGGTAATTCCCCCGAGAAACAGGATCAACAGGAACATCCACGAAGCGAACGAGAGCTTGCTTCCTCCGCTGGGAACCGACACTTGCGATTGTGCAGGAATGGAAATCGACTGCTCGAGCATCCGAGCCAAGGCTCTTGCAGAAGAGAAGCGATCATCTTGCCTTTTGCTGAGAGCCTTGCTGAGGACGGTTTCAATTCTCTCCAGCTTCTTATCTTTGCCGGCATCAGGCAGCGGTTTGGGGGAAACGTCGAGGATGCTGTGAAAAGCTTCGAGGAGTTCCCCAGTCACAGGGTAGGGGAATTCGCCGGATGCAAAGACCTGATAGAAGACGACACCTAATTGGTAGACGTCCGTCTTGGCACTGATCTCTCCGAATTTGCGGTTGACTTGTTCGGGGCTTGCCCAGGGAACGCTTCCGACAAAGCTTCCGGGAACTGTCTTGAGGTTGGAGTCGATGGACGATTGGCCGTCAGTTCCTTTAGCAAGTCCGAAGTCCAACACATAGGGTTCGCCATGACGGTCGATTCGAATGTTGGAAGGCTTCAAGTCTCGGTGAATGATTCCCGACTTGTGTGCTGCATCGACAGCTCGAGCGATTTTCGCACAGAGAGCGACCCGCTGTTCCAGCTTCGGAGACTTCTCCCTGATGTACTCGTCGAGGTTGTATCCGGAGATGTAGCGAGTGATGTAATACTCGCGCCCGTCAGCTGTGACGCCGCAATCGACAATCGAGACGATGTTCGGATGTTGAATTCGTGTCAGAGTGCGAATCTCTTCGAGATGTCGACTTTGGGCTGACTTATCGCCGAGAAGGTTGTCCTTCAAGACTTTTATGGCGACTAGCTGATTCGTTGATTCCTGCCGCCCCTGAAAGACAACAGCTTGTCCTCCCTCTGCGATTTGTCGAATCGCTTGAAAGCCGGGAATGGCCGGAGGAGTTCTCCAGATTTGGGTCTCCCCCAAATTGAATTTGAGTGCGTCGCCATCTTCAAGAAAAGAAGAGTCCTCTCGGTGATGGGCGAGAAGCGATTCCAGCTCCTTTGCGAGCGTCGAATCCTCGGTGGCGAGTTCTTTTAAGCGGCGACTTCTCTGTTCTGCAGGCAATTCGACGAGTTCGATAAACAGTTCTTGCACTCGTTGGGCCCGCTCCGGATGACGACTCCGGTCCTGGTTGTTCACGGTCGATCTCCTGGCTGAATCTTGCGTCGACAACACTTTCTCTTTTAATGCATTGAGGGACCGATGAACACAAACGGCTGGTTGAGATCGCGAAATGATCACGAGATGACCTCCTTCGAAGTGCCAAGAAATGGAATGCGGATTGATGACCTCAGCTCAAGTCAGAACGAGAAAACGCCATACAGTCAGATCCACTCGCTGAAACTCATACTTGTTGATGAACCCTCTGCCTGCGGTGCAAGACGCTGCAAACGAGAGATCAGGAACTCGCCGAGAACACGGTGAGAGTCGAAAAAAACTCAGTCACTCAAGGCGAATTTCTTTGAGCGGCAAGTTGTTCTTGCTGTGAAGATTGGCGAGAATTGAGTTCAGGTTGTGCAGCAGTATTTTCAAGTTTTCTGAAGCGATGAGTTTTCGTCGCACTTGAGTGAAGAAGGGCTTCGGGATTGATGGCAGGCAGGCAAGATTCTTCGAAGCCGAAGTGGCATCAGTCGATGTATGACCAACTGCATCAGCTCGCCGATCGAGAACTGAAGAAAGAGACGCCGGGCCACTCACTGCAACCAACACTGCTGGTCAACGACGCCGTCATGAAGCTGCTCGAACAGCGCAATGTCGATCTCGAAGATCGAACGCACGCGATGGCAGTCGGAGCGAACATTCTTCGTCGCCTGCTTGTCGATCACGCACGCAAGCGGAAATCACTCAAACGAGGTGGCCCTGAAGGTCGGGGTGAAGAACTCTTTCCTTCCATGACGACGGGCACGTCACGTGTGAACGTCATCGAGTTACATGATGCGTTGAAAGTGCTGGAAGAATCACATCCCCGCCCAGCCCAAATTGTTGAGCTGAAGTTCTTCGGCGGTTTGACTGGCGAAGAAATCGCGACTGAACTCGACGTTTCCCGCTCGACAGTTCAAGCAGAACTGAGTTTCGCCAAAGCGTGGCTGAAGAAAGAACTCAGCGAAGAGATTTAGTGAGCGACTCGCCGAGACACTTATGGATCGAAGCGAAACCCACCGGCAGTGTCCTGGCATGTTCCTGCCACGAAACTGTCAAACTCTGGATGGTCCATCATTTTGATGACCGATGGTTGACACAAGAAGCGTGTCCACAAGAAGTTAAAAGAAGTGCACCCGGCTGGACTCGAACCAGCGACCTCATGCATGTCAAGCATGCACTCTAACCAACTGAGCTACGGGTGCCTGAGTGCGAACTGTATCTACAGGGTTTGGCTCCGTCAAGCAAGAAGATTGCGCGAATCGGCGAGTTGATGTGGTCGTCTCGGTGCGTGTTTGATTCTGTCAGGCGACGGGGTTCTGCTGGTTCCGATGTTGGTGCAGATTTCGTCACTCAAATGGAAATTTCTTAAGGTTGCCGAACTCCTAAGCAACTTCAACGGTGAGTTGCCAAAAGAACTAGTTGAGGTCGTTCGGAACCGTCTTGCCTGTCGCTTGCTGATAGAACTGATTTCGAAGATCGGTCCACTTCGCTCGTAAGGATTCGAGACGGTCTGGTTCCTCAGTCGCTAGATTTTGCGTTTCGGTGCGGTCTTCCTCGAGGTTGTAGAGTTCCCAGTCTTCATCAGCACCGGAGACGACTGCTTTCCAGTTTCCCATTCGGATCGCGTGATTGTTTTCGTGTGACCACCAGAGTGTTCTATCTGATTCAGAGTCATCTGAGGCGAAGGAATCGACGAGGCTTTGGCCCGGCGGAGTTGGAACCGGGGCACCTTCCCATTCAGTGAAGCGGGTTGTACCTGCGAGTTCAATCAGTGTGGGGGCGATGTCGATGACGTGAGCGGGTGTGCTTCGGAATGCACCCGGAGTCGAGATTCCGTTGGGCCAGTGGACAATCAGAGGTGTCGAGATTCCTCCTTCGTGTGTCCAAGTCTTGTGTCGTCGAAACGGTGTGTTGGAACAAGTCGACCATCCTGGGCCGAGGCAAAGGTAACTCTCCGCGGAACCAAAGCTGGCTTCGGGGTCGTGGCCATCAGCTCGCACCATGATTTCGGCACTCGCCCCGTTGTCTGAGAGGAACATGATCAGTGTGTTGTCGAGCTGGTTCATCTCTTCGAGTTGATTCAACACGCGTCCGATTTCCTGATCGACACGATCAACCATCGCAGCATGAACCTCCATTTTCTGTGCTTGGAACTTTTGTTGCAGAGTGGACATGGTGTCCCATTCCAATGGGCGGTTGACCTCTCCCGGGCCCAGAATCTTGAAGTGCTCAGGGAAGTCGTACGGAGGACCAATTTCTGATTCGACAGGAGAGAGCTGACCGGTCAGCAAACCGATTTGCTGCATCCGGTTCCAGCGATCAGCTCGGACTTGCTCCCAACCCTGATCGTAGCGACCGGCGTAGCGCTCGATGTCTTCCGGCAAAGCGTGGAGCGGGAAATGAGGAGCGGTGAATGCGAGGTAGTGGAAGAAAGGTTCATCAGCGTGTTCGCTATTGTGCTCCGCAAGGCAAGCGATAGCGTGATCGGCGATGGCGATCGTTCCATAATATCCGCTGTTCTTTTCGACTGCGGGAAGTCGTTCATCGTCCTTCCAATGGACCTGTGGATTGAAAAAGCGACCCTGATCTTTCAACAGATACGAACGGTGAAAACCCGTTTCAATCGGCATGCCATCGAGGTGCCACTTGCCTGAATGGTAGGATCGATAACCCGCTTGAGCGAGGACTTCCGGGAGCAGCCTCGCCCAATTGGGGCGATCTCCACGTCCACCACCTGCAATTCCCGGAAACCCATCTCGTCGGACTTGTTGAGCGTAGTAACCGGTGAGCAGTGCTGCTCGTGAAGGCCAGCAGCGAGCGGTATTGTAGAACTGACTGTAGCGCAATCCGTTCTCTGCAAGTCGATCAAGATTGGGAGTCGCGATTTCTCCGCCGTAGCTCCCAACGTCTGAAAAGCCCAAGTCGTCGACGATAATCACGAGGAAGTTCGGACTCGAAGCGATCGTTTCCTGGGCCAGTAAGCTCAAAAAGACGACCATCGCGACAACGGTTACGGCGTTTCGAAAAACTGTCACTATTCACCTGATCCAGTTTGAAATTTGAGCGTCGGAGAAGTTCTCACGGCTTTGAAGGCTTGTCATGTTCCTGAAGACGATCGTCGATGCTCGGGCTGCCATTGATATCGACGCATTGTGATGAATGAATGCTTTGTTTGCACGCGTGCATCAATCGATCTCTGCCTGCGGCACCTTTCGTGACGGCACGAGTTGTGGAAGCTTCGAGGCTTTGCAGGTTGAGCAATCCGATTCCGCAACCCGCAGAAGCGGTGACTTTGAATGGCGTCTGAATTTTCGATCGGACTCTCAATTCCGCATGAGATGCTGGCAAAAAAATTTGAGGACGTGCCGATTTTCGGTGGTCCGATTGTCAGGATCATGTTGGGTGGAATCGGTGTTCTCATTCGATCCAGACCGGAGTGGATTGCGACCCAATACCGGTTGCCATTAACGTTTGTTTGATGAGTCGTTGTCGCCATCTTTGAATTTCAAATGGGTGAAATGATGTTCTTGATACTCCGAAGTTGCCTGCCTGCTGTTGTCGCTTTCGGGCTCGCTTTCTGTTCTGTCGCAGTTTCCGAAGATTCTTCCTCGAAGAAAGATGCTTCGCCGAATTTTATCGTCATCTTTTGTGACGACATGGGATATGCCGACATCGGACCTTTCGGGGCTGAAGGCTATCAGACTCCTCATCTCGATCAGATGGCCGCGGAAGGAATGAAGTTCACCGACTTTTATGTCGGACGTTCGTTCTGTAGCCCTTCAAGAGCAGCACTCATGACGGGCTGCATTCCCACGCGAGTTGGTGTTGGCGGAAACTTTGGGCCGCATTCGAAGAACGGATTGAACCCGGAAGAAGAGACAATCGCAGATATTCTCAAAACGAAGGGATACGCGACAGCTTGTTTTGGGAAATGGCACTTGGGACATCAGCCAGCGTTCCTGCCTCCGAATCAGGGATTCGATGAGTACTTTGGTCTGCCGTACTCCAACGACATGTGGCCGTTTCATCCAGGAGTTCGACACTTGCCACTGGAAGAGCGACTCAAGAAGTGGCCGAACCTTCCGCTTTATAATGGGCTTGAAGTTGTGAACGAAGCCGTTCAGCCGGAGGATCAGGTTCAACTCACCACACAATTGACCGAACGCGCCGTTGACTTCATTCAGCGGAATCATGCGAATCCGTTCTTTCTTTACTTACCGAATCCGCAACCGCATGTTCCGTTATTTGTGTCGGATAAGTATGAAGGGAAGACACCTCGCGGGTTGTATGGGGATGTCATTAGCGAGATTGACTGGCAGGTCGGCCGAATTATCGAAACACTCCAGGAATTAAACATCGACGAGAATACTCTGATTGTTTTCACTTCTGACAACGGCCCATGGTTGTCCTATGGGGACCATGCAGGGTCTGCTAAGCCACTGCGTGAGGGCAAAGGAAGCAATTTCGAAGGCGGCTTCCGTGTTTCATGTCTCATGAGATGGCCTGGGGTGATTCCAGCCGGTGTGGTGTGTAAGGAAGTGGCAGGGACAATTGATTTGCTGCCGACGATCGCCAATTTCGCTGAAGCAACTTTGCCTGAGCGAAAGATCGATGGGCACGACATCTCGAAACTTATTCGTGGGAGTGAAAATGCACAGAGCCCGCATGAAGTGTTCTACCACTACGATGGTAAGAATCGCCTAGTGGCCCTGAGAAAAGGCAAATGGAAGCTGATGTTTCCTCAGAAATACGGAACACCGATTCCTGGAAAAGGAGGGCTTCCCGGAGGTGGTTCAAAGCCGCATCAACTTGAGCTCTCCCTCTTCGATCTTGAATCAGATATTGGTGAGACAACGAACCTTGCAGAACAGCACCCGGATGTCGTTGAAGAACTCCAGATGCATGCCGAGGAAATGCGAAAAGATCTCGGCGACGGAGAAGAATCAGGCCCGGGACGTCGACCGCTTGGACAACTCTAGGCTTCGATCATTTGCGAAGTCATTGCTGATTAATGAATCGCTTGTGAGTTCCTAATGACGCTCTAATGTATGAGTGAGAACGAACGAAGCCTTTCCTCTTCAAGATCGACTTGTATTAAGTAAACCGAATATAGACTCGAAACGATTAATTAGACTAACTGGGACGACGATGCCTCAACCGACGAGTGAGTTTCTTTCCCATCATCGCATTGCACTCCTTACAGATGGATACTCGACTCCATTTCTCGCGAAAACCGCCATCAGCATGTTACGTTATCGAACAGCCGATATCGCAGCTGTGATCGATCGAACGGCAACAGCTCAAACCGCTGACGAGCTCTTTGGTGTCGGAGGTGAGATTCCCGTTGTCAACGAACTCTCCGAGGTTCCCAATGCAGACGCACTGTATGTTGGCATTGCTCCACCAGGCGGAAAGCTGCCAGAAGAATGGCAACCAATTGTTCGGAGTGCGATTCGAAGGAAACTCGATGTTGTTTCCGGGCTGCATGACTTTCTCACCGACAACGATGAATTCGTCGAGTTGTTGGCGGATCATGGCGGAAGACTGATCGACGTCCGTAAGAACAGCTTTCGTAGCACAGCAACGGGGGCGAAGTTTCGTTCCGGAAGTCTGCGGATTCATGCTGTCGGCCACGATTGCAGCGTTGGCAAAATGGTGACGATGATTGAGTTAGAGCGAGCCCTCAAAGAACTCGGGCACGACGCGAAGTTTCTCGCCACAGGGCAAACCGGCATTATGGTCTCCGGAGCTGGTGTGCCGATCGACTGCGTAGTTGCAGACTTCATCAACGGAGCTGCTGAGAATCTTGTTCTTGAGAGTCAGGAACACGACATTCTGCTCGTTGAGGGGCAGGGAAGTGTCGCCCATCCTGCGTTCTCTGGCGTGACCGTCGGCCTGCTTCACGGATGCGCCCCTGATGGTCTCATTTTCTGCTATGAAGCTGGCCGTGAGGAAGTGAAAGGTCTCGATTCAGTCCCGTTGGTACCAATCCTTCAGCAAATGCTTGTTGCGGAAGCGATTGCCAATCTACGTCATCCGTGCAAAGTCATTGGAATTGGAGTGAATACACGGACACTGAACGAAGAAGAAGCAGAAGCTGAAATCAGTCGAATTAGCGATGAGACCGGGCTGCCAGCTTGTGATGTTTATCGAGAAGGGCCGGACAAGCTGGTGGAAGCGTGTCTCAACTTGCGTAAGGGGGCAAAGAGCTCATGAAACTGACGAAGCATCATCTGACGCTTAAGCTTCGAGAACCATTCACAATCGCGCGTGGCTCGATTACACATCAGAAGAGCCTCGTCGTGCAGCTTGAGCACGACGGCATCTCTGGTTTTGGCGAAGTGACCGAGAATCCCTATTACGGTCACACGATTGCATCCATGGAAGAATCGCTTTCGAAAATCGAGCCACTGCTTGAAGAGTATATCAGCCAACCTCCCGAAGACCTTTGGCAACAGTTTCGCGAAAGACTTGATGGCGATCTTTTTGCTTTGTCCGCCTTCGACATGGCTGCCCATGACTACTTTGCTCGGACGAAGCAGTTGCCGACTTGGAAACGTTGGGGGCTGACGTGGGAGAACGTTCCCGTGTCGAGTTACACTATCGGTATTGATTCTATTCCCAAGATGATCGAGAAGCTGAATCAACAGCAGGGGTGGGGAATCTATAAGATCAAGTTGGGAACAGACCGTGATCTGGAGATCATGAAAGCCTTACGGCAAGAGACTGACGCGGTGTTTCGGGTCGATGCCAACTGCGGATGGGGCCCTCAGGAAACCGTCGACAATTCGATGCTCCTCAAAGATTTGGGGGTCGAGTACATCGAGCAACCCTTGCCAGCCGATGCGTCGGTGACCGATCAAGAGTTTGTCTTTGAGAATTCTGCACTGCCAGTGATCGCCGATGAGAGTTGTCAGGTCGAAGAAGATGTACGTCGATGCGAGGGGCGGTTCCATGGCATCAACGTCAAGATCTGCAAATGTGGTGGACTGACCCCGGCGCTCAGCATGCTAAAGAGTGCGAGAGAAATCGGCTTGAAGACTATGGTTGGGTGTATGATCGAAAGCTCAATCGGGATTAGCGGAGCAGCCCAATTGCTCCCACTCTTGGACTATGCCGACCTCGATGGCTCCTGTCTAATTGAAAGTGACCCGGCAGTCGGCGTTTCCGTTTCACAAGGAGTCGTCAATCTTGTTGATGGCAACGGGAGCGGTGGGGGCCTGAAGTCGAAACCGCAGCTATCAGCTTCTTAACGGCGATTGATTTCGGTTTGTGAAAATCAGCTGGGCTCGACTATTTAAGGAATATTGAAGTGCTAAATCGTTTGGACTATTGGAGCAAAAACGTGTGTCGTACGAAGACTTGCTGGAATATGAGAGTTGCTCTACTGACGTTGTTGTTGGTGGCCGGCAGTGATTTGCTTCTAAGTCATGCTCCTCGACTGTTTGCGCAAGACAAAGACGTTGCGAAAGCTGAAGCATCAGCTGCAGTAAGTTTCAACGACGCTGCGATCCAAAAACTGGAAGCCGCCATTTCCTACGAAATGGAGCAGAAGAATCTTCCCGCGATTTCAATCGCTCTCGTCAATCGTGACGGTGTTCTTTGGAGTTCGGGTTTTGGTCATAAAGACCTGGAAGGCGAAACTCCCTGTGATCCAGCGACGATTTTCCGCCTTGGTTCGGTTTCCAAACTGTTCACCGACTTGGCGATTATGAAGCTTGCCGACGAAGGCAAGCTCGATATCGATGCTCCTGTGACGGATATTCTTCCGTCTTTCCAACCGGAGAATCCAACCGACAAGCCGATCACGCTGCGAATGTTGATGTCGCATCGTTCTGGAATTGTCAGAGAGCCACCAGTTGGAAGTTACTACGATGCTTCTGAGCCAACACTTGAAGAAACTGTTGCTAGTTTGAACGACACCAAGCTTGTCTATCCTCCAGAAACAAAGACGAAATACTCCAACGCGGGAATCACCGTCGTTGGCCTTGCCTTACAGGAAGCTCTTGGGAAGTCATATTCCGAGTGTATTCATGAGGAGTTAATAAATCCTCTCGAAATGAAGCAGAGTGGTTTTAGTGTTACTGACTCAATGAAACCCAATGTTGCGCAAGGACGTTTGCAAACGTTTGAAAGAGGTCAATTCCCAGCACCGGTCTTTAGTCTCGGGATTGATCCAGCCGGTGGGCTCCGGGCCAGCATGGTTGATTTGTCCAAGTTTGTTCAGTGCATTCTTAATGACGGAGTTTTTAAAGGGAAACGCATCATCAGCCAGAAATTGCTGGAGGAAATGATGGCTGAACAATTGGATGAGTCCGGGAAACCACAGCAGTTCGGCATCGGATTCGATATCAGCCAACTCGACGGCACTAAGAAGGTCGGGCATGCTGGGGCGGTTTACGGGTTTTCAACTCAGTTGTCTGCTCTCCCCGATAAAGAACTCGGAGCGGTTGCTTCATGTTCTCTTGATAATACTAACGGCGTCGTCGATCGGCTCGCGGACTACGCTCTTCAACTGGCGCTAGCAACGGAGTCAGGAGACTCACTTCCTGAATATCAAACGACTGTCCCGGTTCCGGCTGAGAGAATTCAAGACATCATCGGTCTCTATCAGGAAGTCGACGGAGGGAGTTGGTCACGGATTAATGAGATCGCCGGAAAAGTAACTGTCAGCTACGGCCCTGTTCATTTCATCGTGCGTGCTTCAGCGAACGATGGGAATCTGGTCGTCGACGATGTCTTCGGGTTTGGTTTGCCAGTCGACTTTCAGAGTCACGATGAGTTGACGATCGGTGACAAAAAATTCCGTCGAGTTCCAGACACCTGCCCGGAAGGCGTGCCCGATAAGTGGAGAGACTTAATCGGTGAGTATGGAGAGGAGCACAGCCCGGTCTATATTCGCGAAGTCAACGGACAACTTCATGCGCTGGTGGAATACCTGTTCGATTACCCGCTGACAGAACTCGGCCCCGATCAATTCAAGTACAACGAACATGCAATGTCAGGTGGTGAAGGAGTTGAATTCCTTCGCGATTCAGACGGAAAAGTGACAGCTGTTGTTTCGGGCGGAGTGGTCTTTGATCGGCGCGAGGTTGGTACTGAAAAGGGAGAGACATTCCGCATCACTCCTGTTCGACCGGTCGAAGAAATACGAGTCGAAGCACTTCAGGCCAGTCCGCCTGCAGAGTCTGGAGACTTCCGTAAGTCGGATCTTGCCGAACTCGTCAATCTCGATGACAGCATTCAACTCGACATTCGTTATGCAACGGACAACAACTTCATGGGAGCGGTTTTCTACAAGCAGCCGCGAGCGTTTCTCCAGCGGCCGGCTGCTGAAGCTCTGGTGCGTGTCCAGAAGCGGTTGAAAGATGAAGGTCTCGGCTTGCAGATTTTCGATGCTTATCGCCCGTGGTATGTCACGAAAATGTTCTGGGAAGCGACTCCCGCCAAACTCAAGGACTTCGTCGCGAATCCACAAAATGGATCCCGGCACAATCGCGGCTGCGCTGTCGACCTCACGCTGTATGATCTGACTTCTAACACTGAAGTCCCGATGGTGGCAGGCTACGATGAGTTTTCTTCTCGATCCTATCCGGAGTATCCCGGAGGAACGTCACGCGAGCGCTGGTACCGCGATCACTTGCGGAGAGCAATGGAGCGAGAGGGCTTCACCGTTTACGAATACGAATGGTGGCACTTTGACTACCGCGACTGGAAGAAGTATCGCATCGGAAATCAGACGTTCGAAGAAATGTCCAACAAATAAGAATCGTCGATGGTCCGCTTAGACTTAGAACTATAAGCTCAGTCGTAGTTCAAATTCTCTTAGAACTTCGGCTGAGCTTTCTTCCGTTGGATTTCAATGTGATTGTAACGATGAATCGCTTCAGCGAATTGCTAGCAGGGGCGACGTGGCTTTGACCAGTCGGTGACGAAACGTTGATGCCTCATTGTGCTGACTGAGCAGTTTTTGATTGACTTCGAGTTCGATTCCCGCGTACTTCGAATCAGAGAACTGCGTCCGCAAATACGTCGTTAGTCCATCATCAGTTCCCAGGTACGGTTGATTGTCATCGACCGTCATGTCCGGGAATTCATTGATCAGATGCTGCTTCCATATTGTGCAAACATCAGTCTCAAATTGTCGGCTTGGATCAAAGAGCAATCCAATGTCTGTCGATCGAGGAACGGAATTCCAGATGGGAGTGAAGGAATGGATCGACAGATGGATGACTCGGCTCGATGCAGTGATTTCGCGGATCGAGCTTTCAACCTTCGAACGATAGCTCGTGTAATCGCCGGCGATTAACTCTGTCCGTTGGGAGTCAGAAAGTGCCCGAGACCATTGTGAAAACAGGTCGGGGTGGTTTGGGCTGCGGTTCAGGTCGATGAGTAAGCGAGAAGTTGTTGAAAAGTGCAGGGGCGCATTGAGAGCTTTCGCCAGCTGTTCAGCAACTGCAAGTGCTCCCAGGTCGAGACCTCGATGTGTTGCGAGGGTTTCCTCGGCGTCGGAAAAGTAGGCAGCAAATTCTTCGGGAAGTTCGTTTCCCCCATGCTCACAGGAGACGATCAGCGAAGTCGTCTGAGATGAGGATTGAGACTTAGAGTCCATCGAAGGCTCGTCCCTGTGCCAGGCATTCCGCGAGTGATCGATACAGAGCACGCAGTTCTTCAGCGGACGGAGTTTCGCCAATCGCATTCTGCATTCGACGGGCAAGTGGTCCCTGGATGAGAATGAGTTCGATGCAAGGAATCGCTTCCGAGTGAGTCGCTACGATCTGTTCGCGGCTGCCTTCGAACAGCTTCTGCCACATCTCACGCCCGGTGATTTGCGGATCTTCGATTCCGAACAAACGAAGATACTTCTGATCTGAAACGACTGAGAGTTCGCCGTCCTGGATTGTCTGATCTAAAATAGCCCTCAACGGAGCGACTTCCATTGCTTGCTGCTGTTCTGTGCTCGACCAGCGTTCTTCAACCAGTCGCTGCAGGGTTTCAGTAACCAGTGAGGCGATGGCGATATCGCACAGCGGAGTCTCCTGGACATCGATCAGACGGATTTCGATCGCATTTCTGTCGAATCTTGCGATCGCGCCGCGAGCATTAAGGAACTCGTGTTGCAGAAGTCCATCGGGATCGAATGGTCGAATCTCTTCATACATCGGCTCAAAAATCTGCCGGTGATATTCATCTCGTGTGAACGCCTGTTCCGGGATCGCATCACCTGTCACCGACGGGATCTTTCGCGAGTTTCTCACATAAGCGTTGAGGCGAGAGTCAATGAATCCCGTCTTCTGGCCATCGCAGTATGGAGAACTGGCTGCGATTGCAGGGAGAATCGGCAGGATTAAGCGAATCGCTGCGTGCAGTTTTCCGAATTCCTCATCGTCCGCGAATGGGAAGTTGAGGTGCATGCTTTGTAAGTTTGCCCAGCCGTGTCCATGGCAATTAAAGACGCGATGGAATGCCGTGTAAACCGGGCTGTAATCGTATGGCCACAAATATAACTCGCGTTCTGGATTCATCCACGGGTGCATGGCTGTCGGAAGCAGCAATGCGTTGTGAGGTTGAAGTTGCGAGTTGATCTGCTGCACCTGATCCTGAAATCTCGCTGCCAGCGGAGCGAGTGTCGGATGCGGGCCGTTGGTCTTGATCTCAATGACATGATGAGTCAGCTCATTCGACCATGCCATGTCGCCGTGTTCGACTTCCGAAACTGGCAGGTCATCTTCTCCTTTGAGGAGTCTGTCGGAGATCGGAAGAATGTCGAGCGTGTCTGCATCGACGATCATGTATTCCAGTTCGACTCCGAATGCTTCGAACAGATGAAGTGGCGAAGAGGTCGTCATTGAGCGATCATTTCATCCTTGAGTGATGAAGTTGAGAGGAGCTTTGAAGTGGTTTAATAGTATTAAATACTAATTCGTTTTAGACTTCGCCTGTTCAATCCGGCGTAGGAACGATTCCATAATGCGGCGATAGAGATCGTCACGAAGGACTTCGTCTTCGTATCCTGAATTGATGTTCGGGTTGTCATTCACTTCGATCAGGATGAACTGACCGTCCGACTCTTTGACGTCGACTCCGTAGAGGCCGTCGCCGATTAGATTCGCAGCTTTGAGTGCCATTTGAATGGCTTTTCGCGGAGCGAGTTCGACCGGAACGGTTTTCGACTTCCCGTAGCGTCCTCGGCCATCCGATTCCTGACGAATGATTTGCCAGTGTCCGGGCGCCATAAAGTACTGACACGCAAAAATGGGGCGTTGATCGAGAATCCCGACGCGCCAGTCAAAAGTGGTCGGCATGAATTTTTGGGCGACGATCATTTCCGACTCGGCCAAGAACTCTTCCAGACGCTGGTCGAGTTCCTGTTGGTTGGTGACCTTGACGACACCTTGTGAAAAGGAGCTGTCCGGTTTTTTGAGGACACAGGGAAAGTCGAGTCGAGACGCAATTTCGTGCACATTGTCGCGGTGAACGACGAGCGTGTCCGGTGTCGGGATTTTATGACGAGTGAGCAACTCCGCCAGAAACACTTTGTTCGTACAACGCGCAATCGAGACGGGGTCATCGATGACCACCAGCCCTTCGCTCGCAGCTTTTCTCGCAAGTCGATAGGTGAAATGGTTTACGGCTGTGGTTTGCCGGATAAACAAACCGTCGTATTCCAAAAGCGAGGCCGACTGATCGCGCGTAATCAGTTCTGCGGCTAAACCGACGGACTCAGCCGCTTTGACGAATTTTTTCAATGCTGCATCGTCGGATGGAGAATTCTCTCCTTCGTCGGGATCGTGAAGAATGGCGATGTCGTATCGGAGTCGCTTACGCTTCTTCTGAATTGCGGACGATCGTGAAAAGTGCTTGGCAGCTGCGGCAGCGACGAAATCGCGATGTGATTCAGGAATTTCTCCTGTCCCTAGTGCTCTGACCCGTCGGATTTGCCATGTCTTGTTTTTGACAAAGCGAAACCGCAACAGAGGAACCTGAAACATGTTGAACAGATGTCTCGCCAGTCGATCGTACCGCTTGGCGAGGTTCGCGCCGAAGTAAACGCTCAGTTCAAACTGATCTGATTGAAGCGGAGCGAGTGACTGTTGGATCAGGTCGTTAAGTTCGTCTCCGACGTATCGAATCATCGACGGCGACTTCAGATCCTGCAGGGCGATCACTCCGGGAACAGGTTTATGTCCCCGGGCTTCTGCCAGCAGTGAGACGTAATATCCCGTGCTTTGATATTTCAGAGACTCGCAAAGGTTGAACAGTTTGACGTTTCGTCGTTCTGCAAACTCAGGATTGGTGAGATAAGCCCACGCGTCCACACTCTCGACATTGGGGAGGTCGAGTTCGATCTGTTTAGGGGAGTCACTGACGATCAGCGTGGGCATCCATGGTCTCGCATTTCGTATCTGAAGGTTGAATTACCAGCAAGTTGGCGTCGTAGGTAACGACTCCCAACATGATGGCGGAAAAAACTCGATCGATGTCGACAGCGTACTGATGATCCTTGGCGAACGGATTCGGGTCCAGTGGATCAGCCACGAGGACGGTTTGCCGGGTTTTATCGTAACCGCACAAAACGACAAAGTGACCGGCAGGATAACCGCCAATGTCGTCCGCGACGACAGAAGTTTTTCCATCCGGGACTTCCAGAGACCGCTCGCGGGATTCGCCAAACAAAAACGTGGCGCTCAAGCCGGTTAGAATTGGAATCCGTCGTTTGAGATACCTGCGAATCAGATTGATGTTCAGCACTTCCATCCGCAGGCTTCCCCCCAGCCGCAGGAATTCGATGTATGCCTGTGATGCTGCTCTCAGCTTGGGGGAGGTCTTCACTTTCAGCTGCGATTGAAGCTTTTCGGACAGGTCAATCTGATCGTTCAGAAACCATGTCGGGTCGAAAACCTGAAGGTTGTACGTATAGATTTTGGCCTGATACCCCCGCTTCAAAGCGTGGCAAGCCAGGAAGACAGCGAGGGTCCCCCCTTCTTCGAGGCGGCCGGTTTCAGAAATCACCGTTTCCAGCGAGATCTGATCGTCGAAGTAGTCGTAAACAGAATGCAGACACGTGGGCCCGCATGTGGAATCGGTAGGCTGCGAGGAAATCGGAAACGCAAACTCGTGCACTTCGGAGCGCCTGGAAAGACGATGAGCAAAATGGGAAACGCGAACTCACAACGAATCCCTGACTCAGTGAACATGCGTTGACATGAGCAGGAGCGTCTCATCAACAGGCAAGGCCACCATGTCTGAATAAGCTGGGATTGCTGGTGAAATGAAATCGACTGACCCCAATTATATCCTGCTTGCGAGTGGATGGTATTGATCGACACTAACGATTTTTTCACTTTGTTAGGCAGTGTCGAATCGGATTGGCGGGCGAATTCTTGAATCGAAAGTCCTTAAGCGAGGCCCATGTGCGAACGAATCAAGCTTTGAGGTTGAGGCCCGTCAATGTCGCGAATCGCGATTTTTATGCGAAGAAGTGAAATCTCAGTCCGTGGTCTCTAGATCTGTCGGGAGTTGATTTACCCGCCGAAATTCCGAATGGAGGGATGATTCGAGGAAGCGTCAACAAAACTGGCAACACATCAAAAGATGGCGATGAATCTCTTCCGCTTCGAACAGCTGGAGAATATGATGTCTGAAGGCCAGCGAAGGACGAATCTCAAGTTTTCAGGCATACAGGATTTCGAGTATCGGAATGAGTGCGCTTCGCAACAATTTACACGATCCGCCTCATCGACGTTGGTCGTTCCTTTTCTCATTCTGTTTCATCCAGTGGATGTGTTTCTCTCCTGCGGCGACTCTTCGAGCCGACGAGCGACTCGAGCAGATTCAGGGTTTTCTCAACTCCCACTGCATCGATTGTCATAATTCGACCGAGAAGACCGCAGGTTTGAATCTCGAAGAATTCAGCGGGCACTATCAGAAGTCGGCTGACTGGGATTCCACAGCGTGGGAGAAAGTGGTCAAAAAGCTGGCGACCCGGCAGATGCCTCCCGCAGGCAGCGTCCGACCAGACGATGTGGAGATTGAATCGTCCCTCGGAGCCCTGGAATCCATTCTGGATGAGACTGCCGAAGCTTTTCCGTTTCCCGGGCGAACAGATCCGATACGCCGCCTCAATCGCACGGAATACCAGAACGCCATTCGAGACCTGCTGAAGGTTGAGATCGATGCGAGAGAACTCTTGCCCGCTGACCAGTCTGGTCACGGTTTCGACAACGTCACTGTCAGCGAGCTTTCCCCGGTACTGCTCAGCCGATACATCACCGCCGCGGAACGCATCAGTCGACTCGCGGTCGGTGGTCCGATGCGGGGGCCAGATGGATTGACCGTCAGGCTTCCAGCCGACCGCACTCAGGAAGCTCACGTCGACGGTCTTCCCCTCGGGACGCGTGGTGGAACGTTGATCAACTATCACTTTCCACAGTCCGGAGAGTATGAGATTCAGCTGAAACTCATGCGAGATCGCGATGAGCGTGTCGAAGGTCTTCGCGAAGAACACCAGCTCGATGTTTTGCTTGATCGGCAACTCGTGCATCAATTCACAATTCAGCCGCCAAGACCGTCAGGCGATGGTCCTCGAACTGATGCTCTCGTCGATGCCCATTTGAAGAAGCGCTTTCACGTCAACGCTGGGGCTCACGACATTGGTGTCACATTTCCGCGTAAGTTTTCCTCGATCTCGGAAATCAACCGGCAACCATTTGAGGCCAGCTTCAATCGGCACCGTCATCCGCGGCAGACTCCTGCGATCTATGAAGTCTCAATTGTGGGGCCATTCGCTGCTGAGGGACCGGGAGATACAGCCAGTCGACGGCAAATCTTCACCGTACTTCCGAACGGTCCCGAAGACGAAGAAGCCTGTGCGAAGAACATTCTGTCGCGATTGATGCGGTTGGCGTATCGCCGTCCAGTGACGGAAAGTGATCTCGAAATCCCCATGCGCTTCTTTGATGAACGCAACTTGGCCGATGGTTTCGAAGCGGGGATCGAGTCGGCAATTGCAACAATTCTAGTGAATCCCCATTTCCTCTTTCGCTCAATTGCTGTGCCTGAAGGTGTTGGGAGCGGAGAAATCTATCCGGTCTCCGATCTCGAACTTGCTTCGCAGCTGTCGTTCTTTCTCTGGAGCAGCCTCCCCGACGATGAACTTCTCACGCTCGCATCAGAAGGTCAGCTCTCTGATCCGACTGTGTTGAACGCTCAGGTCGACCGGATGCTGGCGGACAGCCGTTCTGACTCACTTGTTGACAACTTCGCTGCACAGTGGCTGTATCTTCGCAACCTCGATTCCTTTCGTCCCGACCGGCGTCTGTTTCCAAACTTCGACGACAACTTGAGGAAAGCTCTTCGACGCGAAACCGAGCTGCATTTTCAGCGTGTACTCCGCGAGGACAGAAATGTTCTCGATCTAATTCAAACGGACACGACGTTTCTGAACGAACGTCTCGCCCAGCATTACGGAATACCGCATGTCTTCGGCAGTCATTTTCGACCGGTCAAAGTCGATGAGCAAAGCCGACGCGGGGGACTACTGCGGCAAGGCAGCGTGCTGGCAGTGACCTCATACGCCACGCGAACTTCTCCCACGATCCGGGGAAGTTGGATACTTGAAAACCTGATGGGAACTCCTCCACCTCCGCCGCCTCCGAACATTCCATCGCTCAAAGAAGAAACCAAAGACGCCGCCGTCACAGTACGCGAACGATTGGCAGAACACAGAGCGAACCCCGCGTGTGCTAGCTGTCACGACTTGATTGATCCGATCGGTTTCGCACTCGAGCATTTCGATGCTGTGGGCCGTTGGCGAGAATTCGATCAGAGCGAAGAAATTGACACTTCAGGACTCTTCCCCGATGGGCAGCCGATCTCCGGAATCGAGGATCTCGAGAACCACCTTGTCGAGCATCCGGAAATTTTCGTGAGCACGCTGACGGAAAAACTGCTGACGTTTGCACTGGGACGCGGTATTGAGTTTCGCGATGCGCCCGAGATTCGCAAGATCGTCCGCAGGGCAGCTGATCATGAGTATCAGTTTTCGTCGATCATCAAAGGAATCGTGTTGAGCCAGCCATTTCAGATGAGGACCGCAGAATGATCAACACTCGAAAATCCATTTCGCGACGAACGTTGTTGCGAGGAGCAGGTGCCGCGTTCGCACTTCCTCTTTTGGACGCAATGATCCCTGCGAGCACAAGCCTCGCAGAAACAGCCGCATCTCCGACCCAACTGCGTCGGCTTGGATACGTCTACATTCCAATGGGGTATAACCCTGTCGATTGGACGCCGACGGGAGACACACTCGACGATCTTCCGTTTACTCTGCAACCGCTGCAAAACGTTCGCGACCAGACAGCCGTCGTGAGCGGGCTGGAACTTCGAAACGCTTATCCCGGTTCGCATGCGACTTCGAACTCTGCGTTTTTAAGCGCAGCGACCGCGCGACGTACGGAAAGCTCGGATTACTTCCTCGGAACGACTGTCGATCAGATTGCTGCGAAGCATTTGGGCCAACACACTCAATTGCCCTCGCTCGAACTCGCGATGGATCTCTTAGACAACGCAGGGCAGTGCGATAACGGCTACGCGTGTGTCTATCAGAATTATCTCTCCTGGTCATCACCCACTTCTCCACTCCCAGCTGAAGCGCATCCGCGACTCGTCTTCGAAAGCCTGTTTGGAGAAGGGGGATCAACTGTTGATCGACGCGAAGCACTTCAACGCCGGGCCAGTCTTCTCGATGCAGTGACGTCTGAGATGCGGCGATTCAAATTGCAGTTGGGAGCGAATGACCGAAACCGCTTCGATGACTATTTCGAAAGCATTCGCGAAGTTGAAAAACGAATTCAGCGAGCGGAGAGCAATGTCAACGAAAATCCGCTGCCCGACCTCGATCGTCCGGTTGGAGTTCCAGCCGAGTATGCAGAACATGCGCGACTCATGTTCGACCTGCAGCTTTTGGCTCTCCAGGGAGACATCACGCGAGTTGTCTCTTTTCAGTTGGCTCGGGAAGCCAGCACACGTACATATCCGGAGATCGGTGTTCCAGACCCGCATCATCCAGTTTCGCACCATGGAAAGAATCCCGAGAAGCTGGAAAAGCTCTCGAAGATCAATCAGTTCCATGTCTCGCTGTTTGCTGAGTTCGTAGAGAAAATGGCTGCCTGTCCTGAAGGGAATGGCTCGCTGCTGGATCATTCTCTGTATCTCTACGGAAGTGGTATGGGCGACCCTGATGCCCACGATCACACCGACCTGCCGATCATCGTCGCTGGTGGTGCTGCTGGCAACATGCAGGGAGGACGGCATGTCGTATATGAAAAACATACCCCGATGGCCAACTTGCACCTGTCATTGCTGAATAAGGTCGGAATCGAAATGGACTCATTCTCCGATAGCACCCGACCTGCGGATGAATTGTTTGAGCCACTCAGTCTTTAACGCGAGTTCGTCGATGCAAACGAAGTGGGGTGGATGGATGAATCGAGCGTTGTTTCTGACAGTCTTGATAATCTCCTTCGGGCTATTCGCGACGCATTCTTGCGCTGGTGAAGTTGATCCGAATTCGACAGCTCTCCCTGACGCGGCCGAAGCTCAGGATTGGGATGAAGTCGCGCGGCTGTTGGAAAGCAACTCGCCCATCGCCGCCAGTCAACCCGACGGAATGACTGCTCTGCATTGGGCTGTCTTCGGCGATCGTGTCGATGTGGTCAAACTGCTTCTATTGAAAGACAGCGATCCGAATTCCAAGACTCGTTACGGAATTACTCCACTCATCATCGCATGCGAAAGCGGTTCTGCGGAATCAATCGCGGCACTGCTCGAAGCAGGCGCTGATGCAACCTACGAGCTTTCTGGCGGCGAAACTCCACTCATGATCGCAGCTCGGACAGGATCTGCTGAGGGGATTCGGCATCTTCTGAAACATGGGGCAAATCCCGAAGTCGCTGAGCGGAGTGGACAAACCGCATTGATGTGGGCAGCAGCGAGAGGAAATGTTCAAGCGGTCGACGCTTTGATCGAAGGCGGAGCCGATCTGAATCGCTCGTTGAAGTCAGGATTCACAGCGATGATGTTTGCTGCCCGGAATGGACATGCGGATGTTGTTCACCGGCTGTTGGCTGCTGGCGTCGACGTCAATGCAGTCATGGAACAAACAAGGCCCGGGGCTCGTGCGCCTCGCAAAGGAACTTCAGCACTCACACTCGCAGTCGAAAGTGGACACTTCGAACTGGCAATGATGCTGATTGAAGCCGGAGCTGATCCCAACGACCAGAGAAGTGGATTCGCACCTCTGCATGCGATGTCGTGGGTTCGAAAACCTGCACGTGGAGAGGGAGCCGATGGCGATCCTCCTCCTCGAGGTTCTGGGCATCTGACGTCATTGCAGTTTGTGCGAGCGCTCGTCGCGTCTGGGGCTGACGTGAATTTGAGATTGAAAGACGGAAAAAAGGGGCGGGCTGTTCTGAGTCATGAGGGAGCGACTCCTTTTCTACTGGCATCCAAAAACGCAGACCTCGACTATCTGAAACTTCTCGTGGAACTCGGAGCAGATCCGACGATTCCGAATGTCGATGGCTGTACAGCGTTGATGGCAGCAGCCGGTGTTGGAGTGAGAGCAGTCGGCGAAGAGGCTGGCACGGAACCTGAAGTCATTGAGACCTTGAAGTATCTCATTGCTCACGGTCTCGATGTGAATACGGTCGACAAAAACCGGGAGACCGCAATGCACGGTGCTGCTTATCGGTGTTTTCCCGAAGTGATCGAATTCCTCGCTGCTCAAGGTGCCGATCCTGCGCTCTGGAATCACAAGAACAAATCTGGCTGGACACCAGTTCTGATCGGTGAAGGTCACCGCCCGGGATCTTTCAAACCATCTCCAGAAACAGTGCAGGCGCTCATGGCTGCAATGGGAGAGAACTGACCGCTTCCGCTGCTCTCGCGACTCTGTGTTCGAAGCCATCTCGGCATCAATTGCTTCTTGTTCTCGATGTTTCTATGTCATTGAGAGAATTCATGAATCAGCGAAGACCGAGAATGTGATCGATGAATGACATCAAAACAGGTACGATGTCGACGTCTCCTTTCGATCACGATTGGACGAGATGATGCAACTGAATTTGTAGAACTGTTGCTGCAGGTGTGACCAGACGCCAGCTCGAGCGTCATTAATTCGGAGATGGCCTGTCTCATGAAGACGATCAGTATTTTCAATCATGTGCTGGGACCCGTCATGCGTGGTCCATCGAGCTCGCACACAGCTGGGGCTTACCATATTGGCTGCATGGCACGATCAATTCTCGGGAGCGTCCCAGCCAGCGCCGTTCTGGCCTTTGACCCGAACGGGTCATATTGTGTGACCTACGTTCCGCAAGGTGCTGATCGCGGATTTGCCATGGGGTTGATGGGCAAAGATCTCACCGACGAACTCTTTCATTCATCGCTTGCCGAAGCGGCGTCGACCGGACTCGATCTTCAATTCGAAGTACGGCCCCTGAAACACGCCGACCATCCCAACACCGTTGAAATGCAACTCACCGGGAACGATGGTCGTCGCGTGGAAATCGTCGCCCGCTCAGTCGGAGGAGGAGAGGTCGAGATCACTCATATTGATCACGTTCCCGTACTGTTTAATGGAACGGCATGGGAATCTCTTATTGTGACTTCAAGCGAAAACAAAACAGAAGTGTTGGATCTACTTTCGAGGAAGTTTACAGACATCGAGGAACAAGCTGGCAATCCGGATGGAAGCACCGTTCGCCTCACATGGAGCAGCCACGAGTCCCTTGGTTTGGAGATGCGAAAAGTACTTGCGAATTGCGATCCGGAGATACGAATTTGGGAATCCTCGCCCGTCTATTTTCCTCAACAGAAAGAGCCGATTTACACTAGTGCTGCGCAGATCGTTCAAATGTGTGAAGAGCGACAAGTCAGCTTAGGGCAGTTGGCACTCGAGTACGAATCCCATCTTCTCGGACTAACACCCGATGAAGTGATTGCCGAATCATTGAGACGCTATTCCATCATGGTTCAATCGGTCGAGCGAGGGCTGGCACTCGACTTCAAAGGGCTGCAACTTCTTCCTGCATGTGCAGGTGCGATCTTTGCTGCAGAGTCAGAAGGAAAGCTGTCCGTGCGAAGTTTACATACTCGCGCAGCTGCTCGAGCGATGGCGGTCATGCACGTCGACGGAGCAATGGGAGTCGTCTGCGCCGCCCCCACGGGAGGTTCAGCAGGCGTGATACCCGGCGCATTGCTGACACTCGTCGAAGAACGAAACCTCGATGACGAGCAAATCGCGAAAGCATTCTTAACCGCCGGAGCGATTGGCTCAATTCTCGCCATCCGCGCCACGTTCGCTGCAGAAGTCGCAGGATGTCAGGTTGAGATCGGAGCATCAGGAGCGATGGCAGCAGCAGCCATCGTCGATGCTGTGGGTGGGTCGGCCCGTCAAGCCTGTGATGCGGCCGCGATTTCATTTCAGAATACAATGGGGACCGTTTGCGATTTACTGCACGGCATGGTCGAGATTCCCTGCCACACACGCAACGGCACAGCAGCAGCGAGTGCTTTTGTGAATGCCGATTTGGTCCTCGGCGGCTACCCGAATCCGATTCCGCTGGATGAGACGATCGACGCCGTCTATGCGGTCGGTCTGGCGATGCCGTCCGAGCTGCGATGCACATCCAAAGGAGGTCTGGCCGTCACACCTTCTGCGCTCGCTCTACTCGACTCTTGCTGTGGGTCAGGTTGTTCAAGCTGTGCGTGGTAGCTCACAAAGTGGTGGGCAGTGTTGCATCTTGGTAACGGTGCGCGCAAAGTCCAAAATTTGAGCTGGGCCTATTTGTTTCGTTGCCGGTACCAAGGCGAAGAGTGCCTCGCAAAGAATTCGGAACGACTTTTCGGTGTTCCGTCTCAGTTTTGAGTGAACTTGTGTTGACACAAAACTGTCAGAGAAAGAAGTGGTCACAGCCAGACTCGAACTGGCGGCCTTCTGTTTGTAAGACAGACGCTCTAACCAACTGAGCTATGCGACCGAGGGCAGTTTACTATCGATGACCTGAGTGAGCAAGTGGAGGTTCGGTGAGACTTCGAGTTTGAGGACCAAAGTTGGATTGAAGTGGTCATTGCGAGTTTGCACGATCAAGCTGGTGGTATGAGATTTTAATCACTTCAGAAGAGACTCAGTTTTCTCAGCGATTTGCTTGCTCACGTGGATCACATCATCGGTTGTTGAATCGATGAAGCTGTCGCTGAAACGATCGGGGCAAGTTCGTAGAATGAATTTTGACGAAACAATTGGAGATGAGACGAGACTATGAAGACATCCGCAGAACTGCCCGTCTTAATGAGTCAGCGAAGCAAAATGACCAAGGATCTGGCGATCAGCTTCCTGATGCAGCAGGGGGTGGAAAATCCAGATTGCTTGTCGTTGGCAGCTGGTTTGGTCGATCCCGCGACACTCCCGGTCGAGGAAACGCTTCGAGCTTCACAGCAGGTTCTCGCGACAAAAGAATCCGGGATGCGGGCGCTTCAGTATGGAACGACCCCCGGTAGTGCTGAGCTTCGATCGGAGCTGCTTTCTTATTTTGCGGAGTTGGAGAAGTGCTCGGTTGAAGACCTCGGGATCGATGCCAGTCAGATGATTCTGACGACCGGTTCTCAGCAACTGTTGTCGCTGGTGTGCGAAACCCTGCTCGATCCCGGAGACATCTGTCTTGTCGCTGGGCCGACGTATTTTGTGTTCGCAGGAAATCTCGCGGGAGTGGGAGCGAGAACAGTCACAATTCCGTCGGATGAAGAGGGGATGGATCCCGCTGCACTCGATCATGCTCTGGAGCAAATTGCTTCGATGGAGGAGCTGCATCGGGTGAAGTTGATTTACGTCGTCAGCTACTACGACAACCCGAGCGGTGTTTGTCTGTCGACTTCGCGTCGCGAGCAGATTGTCGAGATCGCTCAGAAGTATTCTCGCGAACATCGACTTCTGGTTTTGGAAGACGCCGCCTATCGGGAGCTTCGATACGATGGAGAAGAACACCCGAGCATGTGGGGTTTCGATCAAGACCGGTCGAGCGTCATTTACACACAGACGTTCTCAAAAACGTTCTCTCCGGGGATTCGAGTTGGATTCGGAATCGTCCCCAAAGAGTTGGTGACCGCCATTTGCGAGCGAAAAGGGAATGAGGATTTCGGATCGGCTCACTTCAATCAAAAACTCATCGCAGAGGTGTTGCGAAGCGGTGCGTATCGTGGGCATCTCGCGAAAGTGCGCGACGGATACCGATTGAAGCGTGATGCAATGTTGGCCGCTGCTGAGAAGTATTTTTCGGATCTGCCGGGAGTGAGTTGGGTGCATCCCAAAGGGGGATTGTACGTCTGGATGACTCTTCCAGCGTCGATTCAGTCGGGGTTTGACAGTCCGCTCTTCTCACGTGCTGTCGAGCATGGCGTGATGTATGTGCCTGGAGAATTGTGTTACGCCGGCCCGCTGGAAGATCGTCCCAGATCGCAGTTGCGATTGAGCTATGGGGTCTTGACGGTCGAATTGATCGACGAAGCGATGCGTCGACTCGCCGATGCGGTCCGGGAAATGCAATCAGCTCGACCGTCAAACGACGTATGGAGCTGATTGAAGAACTCATCAAGTCGAGTTGCTCCCCGCGCTCTTTCTATCAAGCGAATGTCTGGAGGCATCCGCTTGAAGATGTCTAAATGCGGCGAGTGGCCTTAATCATGTCGACCTTTCAAGGGGTAGCGACGCTCAGTGCATTACGGCAATTCAGTGACGCCCATCAGGTAGCGGTCACATTCGCGCGCAGCTTCTCGGCCTTCGTTGATGGCCCAGACGATCAGACTTTGACCGCGTCGACAGTCACCAGCGGCGAACACACCTTCGAGATTGGTGGCGTACTTTCCGTAAGTCGCTTTGAAGTTGCTTCGTGCGTCGACTTCAATTCCGAGTTGTTCGGCAATTATCTGTTCAGGTCCGCGGAAGCCGAGTGCCATGAAGCACAGATCTGCTGGCCACTCTTTTTCTGAACCGGGAACCGGAGAGAACGGGGCGTTTGCTGTCGGATTTGACCAATCAACCTGTTGGGTTTTGATCGCCTTCAGGTTTCCATTTCCATCGCCGATGAATTCGGTTGTCTGAATTGCATACTCACGCGGGTCATTGGCCAGTGTCTTTTGACCATTGGACTTGTAGTTGAAGACAGCCGCAGCTTCGGCGTGTCCGTAGTCGACTCGATGCACCTTCGGCCATTGTGGCCATGGATTGTTCGATGCACGTGACTCAGGAGACTGAGGAACGATCTCGAAGTTGACGAGGCTCTTACAGCCGTGTCGCAAACTTGTTCCGAGGCAATCGTTGCCTGTATCTCCACCGCCGATGACGACGACGTGTTTGTCTTTCGCCGAGATGTAGTTGCCATCTTTGAGCTCGGAGTCGAGCAGGCTCTTCGTGTTGGCGTGTAGGAATTCCATCGCGAAGTGAATTCCGTTCAACTCTCGACCTGGAGTCCGGGCGAAGAAGTCGTTCGGGACCGTGGCTCCTGTTGCGAGAACGACGGCATCGAATTCGTCCATCAGTTCTTGAGCTGGAACGTCTTTGCCAATTTCGGTCTCTGTGAGGAACTTGACGCCTTCTGCTCGAAGCAGATCGATGCGCCGTTCGACAATCCACTTCTCGAGTTTCATGTTCGGAATGCCGTACATGAGAAGTCCGCCGATTCGATCGGATCTCTCATAAACGGTGCACAGGTGGCCTGCGCTGTTCAGCTGGGCTGCCGCGGCTAAACCAGCAGGGCCGGAACCGACGATAGCGACCTTCTTGCCGGTCCGTTCGCTAGGTGGATTCGGGCGAATCCAGTCTTCGGCGAAACCTCGATCAACGATGTTGCGCTCAATGGTCTTGATTGCCACGGGAGGTTCGTTGATCCCAAGAGTGCACGAACCTTCGCACGGAGCAGGGCAGACGCGACCGGTGAACTCCGGGAAGTTATTCGTCTTGTGCAGTCGGTCGAGAGCTTCCTGCCAGTCGTTGTGGTAGACGAGATCGTTCCACTCAGGAATCAGATTGTGGAGCGGACATCCTGTCGCCATTCCGGCCATGATGTCACCGGTATGGCAGAACGGAATTCCGCAGTCCATGCAGCGCGCTCCCTGCTGCTTCAGGACTTTCAATTCGATTGGATTGGCGAATTCGTTCCAGTCTTCGAGTCGTTCTTTGGGCGGGCGTTCGCTCGCTGTCTGCCGCTCGTACTCCTTAAATCCGGTTGGCTTTCCCATGATTTGTCTTTTCCGTTATTTCAGAACCATTGATACGGTTGTCTTTGGATTCGAATCGTTCCGAGAAGAATGTTGCTCGCCCCGAAAGTCATTCGTCGTGCTAGAGCAAGTTGCTCTTTCCTGTGCACTCGCTGGCGCGGTCTCACTTGTTGTAAAGCAGAGTTTGCTCGTGCGAGTCAGTGCAAACCAAATTCGAAAATGTTCTCGCTTCGTGAGGAAATGGAAACGGCATTCCAGTCGGGAGTCGACAAGTCGCTGAACTCGTCGACTCCATGAACTGGTTGCTAGTGACACATTATGTCGCTGAAACTTCCGTTGAAGCAGAATTGACATCTGCTTGTTGAAGTGCCATTTGTTCCATCGCACGTTTGAAATCGCGTGGCATCACTTTGACGAATTGCTCCAAAGACGTATCCCACGTGTCGAGGATTTCAGCGGCTCGAGTCGAACCGGTGTAGTTTTGATGGCGTTCGATGACATCTTTGAGTTCGGCAGCTTCTTCAGAGCCTTCGACTTTTTCGAGGTCAACGAGTTCCAGGTTGCAGTTCTCGAGGAATCGCTGTTTCGGATCCCAGACGTAGGCAATTCCGCCGGACATTCCAGCTGCGAAGTTGCGTCCGGTTTCGCCGAGAATGATGACTCGTCCACCGGTCATGTATTCACAACCGTGATCGCCAACTCCCTCGACGACTGCTGTTGCTCCTGAGTTTCGAACACAGAAGCGTTCGGCGGCAATTCCTCGGAAGAAGGCTTCGCCAGAAGTTGCACCGTAAAGGGCAACGTTTCCGATGATGATGTTGTCTTCTGCCGGGAAGCTGCTGTCCGGTGATGGGTAAACAATCAGGCGACCGCCGGAAAGTCCCTTACCGCAGTAGTCGTTGGCATCTCCGATGACTTCAATCGTCACACCGTTGGTCGCCCAGGCACCGATTGATTGACCGGCGGAACCGTGGCAGACGAGGTGAATGGTGTCTTCGGGTAGACCTTTCAACTTCCAGATCTTGGAAACTTCATGACTCATCGACGTTCCAAAGGCGCGATCGATGTTTTGAATGTCGAGTTCGATACGAATCTTCTCTCCCTTTTCAATCGCTTCGCGACATTGCGGGATGAGAGTCGACTGGTCGAGAGTTTCCTCAAGTCCGTGATTCTGTGACTTCTGGCAGTAAGTCCCTGCATTCGGGTAGGGACTTTTGACTGGAGTCAGAATTTTGGACAGGTCGAGATGCTTCGCTTTCCAGTGATCGATGTCGGTGTTCAGTTCGAGCATGTCCGAACGTCCCACCATCTCGTTGATCTTGCGGAAGCCGAGTTCCGCCATGATCTTGCGAGTATCTTCAGCGACCATGAACAGGTAGTTGACCACGTGTTCCGGTTTTCCTGCAAACAACTTGCGGAGTTCCGGATCTTGTGTGGCAATACCAACAGGACATGTGTTGAGATGACACTTACGCATCATGATGCAACCCATCGTGATCAGCGGAGCTGTTGCGAATCCGAATTCTTCAGCTCCCAACATTGCTGCGATCACGACGTCGCGGCCAGTTTTGATTTGGCCGTCGGTTTCGAGAACCACGCGACTTCGCAGGTCGTTCATGACCAGAGTCTGATGAGTCTCGGCGATCCCGAGTTCCCATGGCAGACCGGCATGCTTGATGGATGTCAGTGGCGATGCCCCGGTTCCTCCACCATCGCCGGAAATCAGAATCTTGTCCGAGTGTCCTTTGGCGACACCGGCTGCAATGGTTCCGACTCCGACTTCGGAAACCAGTTTGACACTGATCCGAGCGGAAGGATTGGCGTTCTTCAGGTCGAAAATCAGCTGAGCCAAATCTTCGATGGAATAGATGTCGTGATGCGGCGGAGGACTGATCAATCCGACTCCGGGCGTCGAGTGACGCGTCGCAGCAATGATCTTGTCCACTTTGTGGCCAGGTAGTTCTCCACCTTCACCCGGCTTGGCACCCTGAGAAACTTTGATCTGAATCTCATCAGCGTTGGTCAAGTACCATGAAGTCACACCAAAGCGACCGGAGGCCACCTGCTTGATGGCAGATCGCTTGCTGTCACCGTTCGGCATTGGAGTGAAACGCTGGGCGTCTTCTCCACCTTCACCGGTGTTGCTCTTTCCGCCGAGGCGATTCATCGCGATGGCGAGAGTCTCATGTGACTCCGCAGAGATCGATCCGTAACTCATCGCTCCCGAGCAGAATCGTTTCACGATCTCCTTGGCGGGTTCAACTTCGTCCAGTGGGATCGACTGACCGGTGCGGAAGCGAAGCAGTCCACGCAGGGTTCCCTGACGCTGGTTGCTGGTGTTGACCAGTTCGGCGAATCGCTCGTAAGCGTTTTGATCGCCAGCGCGAGCTGCCTGCTGGATTTCGGCAATTGTCATTGGGTTCCAAGCATGCTTTTCACCCCCATGACGCCAGTGGACCAGTCCCATGTTGGGAAGAACAGGCAGACGCTTGCTTTCGTGTCGGGCCGGGAATCCCATTTCATGGCGTCGGAGATGTTCCTCAGCCAGAATCCGGAAGTTGACTCCCTGAATTCGACTTGCAGTTCCTCGGAAGCAGGTATCGATCACATCATCGGCGAGGCCGAGTGCTTCGAAGATTTGAGCTCCCTTGTAAGAAGCCAGCGTCGAAATTCCCATTTTACCCATCACCTTGAGCATCCCTTTGAAGACGCCCTTGCGATAGGTTTTCACGATCTTTTCTTCGTCGTAGGACTCCTTCAGATGCCCATGATCTTTCGCATCTCGAATGGCTTCGAAAGCGACATATGGGTTGATGGCATCGGCACCGTATCCTGTCAGGAGGCAGAAGTGATGAACTTCCCGAGCTTCTCCCGATTCAATCACCAAACCGATTCGAGTACGAAGCTCTTTGCCAACGAGATAATGGTGAACGGCTCCAGTGACGAGCAGTGAGCTGATCGGCACTCGATCGGCACTACAAGCTCGGTCGGAGAGGACGACGAGGCTATAACCATCTGCGATGGCCTGTTCGACTTCCTGACAGATTCTCTTCAGGGCTGGCTGAAGGCCAGATGTTCCCTCAGAACGATCCCAGGTGGTGTCGATGGTCTTCGTTTTCCATCCACGGTATCCGTCGAGAGATTTAATGGCTGCCGTTTCTTCATCCGTCAAAATTGGATGAGGAACGCGGAGGCGATGAGCCTGTTCTTCTGTTGTGTCGAGAAGATTTCCTTCCGGACCGATGTAGCACTCCAGCGACATAATGACTTCCTCGCGAATCGAATCGATCGCGGGGTTCGTCACCTGTGCGAAGAGTTGTTTGAAGTAATCGTAAAGGAGGCGTGGTTTGTCTGAGAGACAAGCCAGCGACGAGTCATCGCCCATCGAGTAGATGGGATCTTTTCTCTGATTGAGAAGAGGGATGAGCATGAACTGCATCGTTTCGGTGGTGTAACCGAAGGCCTGCATTTGGCTCAGCAGGTTTTCTGACTCGATTCGCTCAGTGGTTCCCTTCTTAGACTCCCAGTTGTCGACAAGTTCGTTCAAGTCGACGCGTTGTCGCTGCAGCCACTCGCCGTATGGGCGACGTCCAGCAACATCGTGCTTCAACTCTTCATCGGGAACGAGTCGTCCCTCTTCAAAGTTGACGAGGAACATTTTTCCGGGCTGTAGTCGGCCTTTGCTTTTGACATTCTTCGGATCGATGGGAAGCACACCGACTTCGCTGGCCATGATCACGCGATCATCGTGAGTCACGTAATAGCGACTTGGTCGCAGACCGTTTCGGTCGAGGCTGGCACCGATGAAGCGACCGTCTGTGAACGAGACACTCGCAGGTCCGTCCCATGGTTCCTGCATTGTCGAGAAGTACTCGTAGAACGAACGCTTGTCCTCGGACATTTCGTGATGATTCTGCCAGGCTTCGGGAATCATCATCATCGCCACTTCCTGAAGTGTGCGTCCCGAGTGGTAGAGAAGTTCCATCGCGTTGTCGAAATTCCCCGAGTCGCTGCAATGCTTTTCGATGATCGGGAAGAGTTTCTTAAGATCGTTGCCGAACAACTTCGAAGACATCGCACCCTGTCGAGCGTACATCCAGTTGCTGTTGCCTTTAACGGTGTTAATCTCGCCGTTGTGGGCCATGAAACGCAACGGTTGAGCGCGGTCCCAGGATGGGAACGTGTTGGTGCTGAATCGACTGTGAACCATCGCGAGGTGCGATTCAAAATCGGCATCGTTCAGGTCTTCGAAGTAGGGAAGCATCTGATCTGGAGTCAGCATCCCTTTGTAGACAATGACCTTTGTTGAGAGCGAACAGGAATAGAACTCCGTAGCGTGAGGGAGTTCCGATTCGCGAATGCGATGGCTTGCCATCTTGCGGATGATGAACAGCTGTCGTTCCAGCTCTTCGGAATTAAGTCCCGGAGCGGCTCCGATTAAGAGCATTTCCATATGCGGCTCAGCGGCGCGTGCAGATGGTCCAATGTTGGCCACGTCGGCTCGCTGTGGAACTTTCCGCCACCCGATCAATGTCTGACCTTGTTCTTTGATCAGATCACCGACGATTGATTTGAAATCAGCTCGGGCTTGTTCGTTCTTGGGAAGGAAGATAATTCCCGCCCCATATTGCCCAGCTTCAGGCAGGTCGACTCCGAGTTCCTGCTTGACGACTTTACGCAGGAACTTGTCCGGAAGGCCGACGAGCATTCCGGCACCGTCCCCGGTGTTCTCTTCACATCCACAAGCTCCACGGTGAGTCATGTGTCGCAGAATGTGATCCGCATCCAGCACGATCTGGTGCGAAGCTTGTCCCTTAATATGTGCAACAAAGCCAACGCCACACGAATCGTGTTCGTTGTCAGGGTGATACAGCCCTTGCGGTTCGGGAAAACCAGCGAGTTGATTGTTGGAGAGATTTTCCATGATGCACAATTCCTTTGTTGTCTCAAATCCGGAACCGGTAAGCCTCTCAACGCGTAGTTCGGCTTTCGGTTGAAAACTCAGGAAAGCCTGAGTCTTTGGTCGTTTGGTCTCCATCTCCACATTCTTCGCAGACGGAAGATGCAGAAAATCAGACCGGTTGGGGTCAGGTTGACTTGCCTGTCAGCAAGTCGCGATGTGTCGTGAAAGGTTCCGAGTGGAATGTCGATATCGACCCGGACTCTGATTGCGATGGACAAATCCCACTGCTGAATGGTTCCCGAACACGGAAGCCCATCTCAAAGAACTTGTCCACTTCGCTCCGTCATTGCTCAGGCGTCCTGATTGACGCGTTGCGAGCGGAAAATCGGCCCTGTTGCCTCATGCGTTCGGACCGTTTCGGTTGGTTCCCCAGGAACCTCCCAGCTATGCGGAACTACTGCTGGTGGCAGTAGAGAATGGCGACACCGGTTCGTGTTCAGGAGACTCTTCGTGAAGCAACTCCACGAACTTCTCGGCAGCACGAGACAGGTGTTTGTGACGTTTATGAACAATTCCCAAGGGACGCACGAATGTGCAGTCTGAAAGAGGGATCGCACGCAAAGTTTCAAATTCCAGTTCACGTCGAAGTGTGGCCAACGGTAACAGTGCCACACCCAAATTGATTTCGACTGCCCGCTTGACGGTCTCAAGGTTATCGAACTGATGAACGACGTGCATGGTCACGTTCGATTTTCTCAGTAATTTCTCAGTGGCACGTCGGATCATCAAATCATGTGTGAACGCAACTAAATCGAGTCCTTGGAGATCCGTCAATCGGATCGACTCCCGATCGGCAATCGGATGTTCTGGAGCAACTGCCAGAACCATTTCCTGATCAATCCACGGAAGGCAGCCAATGTCCCCGCCATCTTTGGGGAAGGAAACAATCCCGAGCTCCACTTCATCCCGAAGCACGCGATTGTAAACTTCGTCGGGTTGAACGTAGTCCAGACTCAATTCGACATCGGGATATTCGCTGCGAAACTTTCTCACATAGTCTGCCATTTGCAGCAGACCGACGGAATAAATCGAGGCGACTCGAACCCGACCCGTTAGTCGACCGCTGAATCGTGTGACCGCGTCTTCAATTTCCCGGTAGTCGTCCAGCCATTTCTGGCATCGTTCAAAATAAACAGTTCCAGCAGGTGTCAATCCGATCGGACGTTGCGATCGATCGATCAAAGCGACGCCGAGTTGGTCTTCGAGTTGTTGGAGAGCCTGACTCACCGCCGGCTGTGAAATTTGACGCGCCGACGCAGCCCGGGAAAAGCTGCGCTGCGTTGCGATTTCACAGAATATTTCGGTATTCCGAAGACTCACGGGCTTCAATAACCAATTTCAAATAAAAGAACCATTGTTCGATAAGTGGTGGAGTGTATCCTCGCGAACCGCAGCCGTCAAGGATTTTGGAGATGGTCCGATCAACTCATCAGAATCCGGGATTTTATGATCCGCCCGGACACTTTCACGACGTCAGATTGAGTCGTATCAATGGTTTTAGATGTGAGTGCTCGGCAGCATTTCTCCGACCAGTGATCGACTGTAAATACGACGATCACGTGGAGATCAGTCGCTTCGTCGCATCAAACGAAGCGAAAAGAGAACTCGTCACTATTTGGTCGAGATGGATTCGATCATGCGAACGACTTCTTCTTCGTCCCAGTTGTTGTCTGTCTCGAAGATCATGAGGAAGGCGACTCCCTCGCGTCCTTTGAAAAGTCCCACCACCTGATGGACGACTTCGTCCGATTCGGGACGAGTTCCGGTCACAAATTCGAAGTCGACCTCTTCGCCGTCAATCGTGAATGTGCGAGTTTCCTGGGATGTGACGTTGATGTCCTGGTTCGTCCCCTGTTTCTCGGCTTCCTTTTCAAACTCGAGCCGAAGGTCATCTTTCTCTGTTATGGAGGAGCCAGACATCTGCATCAGAACTATTCCTCCATTTTCAGGGTCTTTGCTCCGACCGTAAGCGACCATGTCCATCTTGACGATGTCGAACACGTTGAACCCCACGCCAGCGCCGGGCTCATAGACGGCCGGCAAAACGATCGTGGCGATTTTGTCTCGCATCGCATCGATTTCTGCCGGGTTGTTTGTCGTTGTTGTCGAATTCGAAAGGAACCAGTAAGCACCGCCACAACAGACGACCAGACTCAGGGCTGAGAAAATGAGAAGCCCCATCAGCACCTTCATTCCGGTGCTCATCCCCGGAGATGGCGACGGTGTAGAGAAACCATCATCATCGTCGTCATTAAAATCGTCGAAGGGGGCATTCTCTGACATGAAGAGTTCTCGATCTGGGAGTTGTCGGTCTGAATTTGAATCGTCCATCGTCGGCGACCAAAGATCAAGCGCACCCACCAATCCATTAAGACATGCAATCTCGTTTCAGGTCTTCGATTCGACGATTGTTTGGAGATCGAAGAGAGAGGCTCGCGACACTCCGCCCGGGTGATTCAGGAATCAACAAAGGCGTGAAAAGAGTGACTCGTCAGTCGCAGCGTGCTGGGCTACACTTCGGCCAATTGTGAACGCGAGGAATGCTATGAATGTCACGACAATTGTGGGCCTGGAAGTTCATGTCCAGCTTCAGACGAAAACGAAAATCTTCTGTGGGTGCGCAAACCGCTTCAATCCAGACGCTCCCAATACGCAGGTCTGCCCGGTCTGTCTGGGACATCCAGGCACCTTGCCGGTCATGAATCAAGAAGCCTTCGATCTCTCGCTGATCACAGCCACCGCTCTGAACTGCGAAATCGCAGAGTTCACGAAATGGGATCGCAAGCAGTATTTCTATCCCGACCTCCCCAAAGGCTATCAGATCAGTCAGTACGATCTTCCCTTCAGTAAACAGGGATGGCTTGAGATCGACGGCGACGACGGGAACCGACGCAAAATTCGCATCAATCGAGCACACCTCGAAGAAGATGCCGGGAAGAACATTCACGACGAAACCGGACGTGGGAAAGACAGCCAGGTCGACCTCAACCGGGCCGGAACTCCGTTGCTCGAAATCGTCAGCGAACCTGATCTTCGATCCGGTGCCGAAGCCAAGCAGTATCTCGAAGAGATGCGCCTGCTCCTCACCTTTCTCGATGTCTCCGACTGCAACATGCAAGAGGGCAGCCTCCGCTGTGATGCCAACGTCAACCTGCATCTGACTGACGACGCAGGACAAACAGTCGCCACGCCCATTGTTGAAGTCAAAAACCTCAACAGTTTCCGGGCTGTCGAGGCAGCCATCGATTTCGAAGTCCAGCGACAGCTCAAAGAATACGAAAAGTCCGGCCGCAAGCTAGGCGATCCGGGAGTGGAGAAGGAAACGCGCGGTTGGGATGCCAATCGAAACGTCAGCTTCGCACAGCGAGGCAAAGAAGACGCCGCCGACTATCGATACTTCCCCGATCCCGATCTCGTCCCCGTCACAGTTACGAAAGAACGCATCGCCGCCGTCCGCGCCGCACTTCCAGAGGCACCCGCCACTCGACGCCGACGCTTCGAAAAAGAGCTCGGTCTCTCCACCTACGATGCCGACGTCATCGTCAATCAGGGACGCGAACTCGCCAGCTACTTTGAAGAGGTCGTCGAAGTCAGCGGAGACGGAAAGCAGTCCGCGAATTTCGTCACTCAGGACGTGCTCCGCGAGATGAAAGAGCGCGGAGACGAAATCGGTGAGTTCCCCGTCTCTGCATCAATCCTCGGGACGATCGTCAAACGAGTCGTTGACAACAAAATCACCACCAAAAGCGGCCGCGAGGTCTTCTCCGCTCTCCTCGAAGAAGCAGACAGCGACCAGGAAATCAGCACCAACCGCGTCGACGAAATGATCTCGGAACGCGGCCTCAAAGTCGTCTCAGATACCGGCGCTCTCGAAGAAGCAGTCCGCTCCGCAATCGCCAACTGCTCCAGCGCCGTCGAAGACTACCGCGCCGGCCGAAAACAAGCGATCGGAGCAATCATCGGCCAGGTGATGAAACAAGCCAAAGGCGCCGACGCCAAAGCCGTCCGCGAACTCATCATCAAAGTCATCGAAGAAACCGCCTGAAGTTCTCTCACACCCGACCGGCCAACAACATGCCGAATTCGAAACTGCAAACGTAATTCGAAAACCATGCCCACGCAAGCGGGGGCATGGCACCCGTGCTGAGCAAATCGGCCGGGCGTCAACGAATGGTGTCGGTCTTGCGAAATATCGATATTCGCCTGCCAATTGAGTGGAGACCCTGAATCATGTGAAAGATATGGTGCCGATCAAGCTACGGAAGCTGCACGTGCGCGTAGAAATTTTTCAAGCTTCGCGAATGCTACTGGCTGTTCAGTGAATGTGCCATCATGTGTAGTACAGATGGGACTCAATCATACAATGGATCCTGATGGGGATGAAGATGGACGTGACTACCCACCGATGGATAACTATCCCCCAACGTCTAACTGAGCCATTCAAAGGATGGTGTGCAAATGGAATATCGCATATTGGCTGTTTTGACGATTGTAGTGGCAAGTGGTTGTCGAGATGACCCACTAGGAGCATTCGTGAGAATTCCCACAAGTGAGGTGGCACGTGCCATCAGCATTTCGAGCAACGGTGACCTATTAGCGATTGTGACCACTCACAAGCTGATTGTAGTCAATCCAGATCAATTGTCGCAACGGCTGGAATTCGAATCTAGTGCATACGACCCGTGTCTTGCTTGGGTGGATAATGATGAATTGCTGGTGTTATCGAAAAGTGGAACAATAACGACTTTCGACCCTGTCCACTTATCGTGGGAGGATAGCAAGTCAAATGACAGGTACACTTGCGATTGCAGCGTTCTCAATGACACACTGTTCTTTTCGAAAACTGCCTCATTGAGGTTCGCAGAAACGGGCTGCGTGTACAACCAACAGCTGACAAAAGATTTGCAAACCAAAATCTACGAAATGCCAATGCCATTGTGTGGAGATGAATGCCCATGGTCTTTGGATTTAGCAGAAACATCAGACGGTCTCGTACGGCTTGTCGTGTCACGATACGGTAAGAACGGGGTTGGTTTGTTCGACCTTAAGCGTTCATCGGGTAAGTTCGAGATTGTTAGTCAGGATTTTCTGATCACAGGAGGAACTCGAGTATTGTCAGCACGAATTAGCAAATACGCAACACATATTGCAGCTTTGACAGATGAGACCTTTGAGTTGCACTCTTTGCAAAATGGGAGGTATGAAACATCATATAGTCTATCATACGACGGCAATCTTTATGACGCATTTCCTCTTGGTCCTGACGGAGTTGTTCCACTCGATATTTCAGAGTCGGGAAACTCCATAGTCTTTTCGCTTGGAAAGGAATGTAGGTTACTGGTCAAAGGCAAAGCTGGATACGTACAATTTGTGATCGATCGGCCCACAAATGCCGTGTCGCTTTCGTCGGACGGTAGGTTACTATTTGCGGGGCACAAGCGAGAATGTGTAGGTTACGAAATCCCTGTTGTGAGGTAGGTGGGCACCCGTGCCGTCATATTCGAAACGGTTTTCTACGTGTTTAGAGTCGGGTAGTAGCATAAACCGCCTTCGTGGAACAGAAAGTATTCTGGGCCACTCACGAGTTCTATTCTGGCAACTTTGAGATGTCGACCCATTTCATTGTCTTCGACTTGAAGTCAATGACTACCAATTGACTACTGTTTTTTACAACGACTGCGTCTGAAAAAGTTTCATTCGAAAGCGTTCGGTGCTCCTCCTTTTCTAAGTCGATCCCACAGTACAGGGATCCATTGGGAAGAGGAACTGCCTCCTTCGGTCCAAATCGCAAAAACAAATTGTCGGCGTTGACTACCAGGTCCACTTCATCAGAAACGTAAATACTACCCGGTTTTTGGAGCCCATAAGCATCTACATGAGCAAATTCTCGAAACCCTTCTCGCAATTGTGCAGCGAAGATCCAATCATTCGTTTGCGCGTCCAGATCTGAGATCCACTTTCTCTCTTTTTCGAAAGCTCTAGTTTCAGCTGTCGGCTGCGCTTGATGATTTGGTGGCTGAGCGAACACTGTGGCCGCAGCTAGAATAAACAACAAGGATTGCACATATTTGTGTTGCATCATTGCGCTTCACCTAATGGGCGAATGTCTTCGCCCAAGTCTCCAGGGTTAAAAATCGGATCTGGCCACGATAAAACGCGTCGGCCAGTACGTGGGACGTGCTCAGTTACAATCTCAACGCACTCCAATGCCCAATTTACACGAATCGTATTCGTGTACCTCGTATAGTGGCAGTCTCCGCTGTGAGTGTCTGGTGAACGTTTGGACTTCAGCAGCGTAAGGTCTGCTGAGCGGACCGAATAGTGCCGCCGATCTTCCTGAAATCGTTCGATCGTCACCTGGGACTACACGTCGCGGGGACGGCTGGATGAGATGTTTCACGCTGGGGGCGTCGACGTGTTCGCCGTAGGTGTAGGTTCTCGCCAGAGATGTACGTGCGATTAGTCACCCGTTCGTTTCCATGCGTCTGTGACGATTTCCCGTCCCCATGATCATACCCGAATGACGCCATCCTGACAGGGGAACTTGGTCACAGATTCAGACGGTTTCAATACGGAACGAACGCTGAGGGTGAGGCATCTTGTCGCAAAGCAACCTAACCGCTAGAAATCGGTCGGGCCACCCAGCGAGTTATGCGTCTTCACAATCTCCGTGCTGACCGGGTGCGTGATCGTCAACGTGGTGCTGGTCGTGCCGCATTCGAGAGAGGTGGTATACGTTTTTCCGCCAACAAGTGAATTCACACCATCTGTGGCAAATGCTTGGTTTGGTCCTGTTTACTTCATCGACCTCTTCACGATCAAACCCCATTGACCTCGCCAACCCAGCCTACGCCACTTACGTGGTACTCGCGTTAAGATTGTTCATCCCACAAATAGTCAGGGGCAGGTGGCATTGCTGGCAACGATCGAAGACATGGGGCATGAGTTGAAAACTCGCACCTTAGAACCGGCACAAGTTCACTTTTTTCTGTTCTCATATGCCGAATAAAGCTTGTCCGCAAGATCGTCTACAAGCGATCCTGTCAGAAGTGCTAGAAAGCCAGAAGTGACAAACGTAGCAGTGTCAGCACTTCCTAAGAGGTACAAGAGTAGCAGCAACCAAAATGAAAACGATATTGCGTATGGCAATAAGAATATTACTGGAAAGAGAACAACTATTACTGGAACGAGAACACAAAGCGATATCAGACTTCGTATTCTATTCGCACGCCGATCATGTTTCGGAATGTCATTTCTTGTCATCACGCAGCCCGGGTGCCATGCTCTCGCTTGTGTGAGCATGCCTATGATGTTGGCGGACGATTCAATCAGCTGATCTCCACGCATCATCTAAAAACGCATAGCTTATACGATATCGATGCTGGCAGTGGTTCTTGATCCAATTTGGGTTTCCTTGATTGCGAATACGATCAATGAGAAGAACGTCATCCCTGAGCATCTGCGGAGAACTTCCTCAAGGTGGTTTGGCATCAGCGCGTTAGTGGCGAACGTGTAATCGGAGAGACTCGTTTTCAATCTTGACGGCGAACTCAATTTGATCATTCGTCGGATCCTTCTTTCGATTCGCAACGACAACTATCTGAGCTTCAATTTCCCGTAGACTGTATTCCACGCATCGTCGCCAACGTTGAAAACCAGGCCAAATTCGGTTCCGTCGCTGCTCCACCATTTGGGGGCAAAGTGGAACGTGCTCACTCGACCGTTCGGTTTGGGAGGCATGAACAACGGTTGCGATTTGAGATAGACAACCTTATGCCACGGTCCCCACGGTTGTTGAGCCTCAAAGAGGGCGTAGTTGCCTGAATTGTCGCGAGGGCTGTAGCTAAGCAAATAGCGTTGGATCGCAGGTTGATAACAGATGCTGACAATTTTGATTCCGTTAGGGTCTTCAAAAGCCGGTTGGCGACTGCTGATGTCTAACGACCATTGCGGTTTGTTGTTGGCGTCCATTCCAGAGAACCATTCCCACACGGAATGATCGAGCACACGTTCGCGAGGAACTCGTGCCAGATCAATGCGTCCTGGGCGTTCGTAGATCCAGCCGCGATCGCTGACTTCAGCGGTTTCGATTCGCGTGAAACAGGCGTAGATGTATCCGTCGGGGGCAGATGAGTTGTCGCGACCACAGTTGATAAACACTCCCGCAGAGACTCTGTCGTGCATCGACCAGTGCCAATCAGCCAGCTCCCAAGTCCGACCATGGTCTTGAGAAAATGCCAGGCCCGTTTCTGCCATTAATTTGGGACGTCCGACCCACATGTAAAGCGTCCCGTCGACGCTGATGATGCCTGTTCCCTTTCCGTTCATTGTGGCTGCGCGATCCGCATCCTTTCCTCCCCAGACATTCTTTGTTTGATAGTCCTCGAGAGCACCCATCACGCACGCAACTCCCATGCTCACTCGGCCTTCCTGATTCGAACCACCAAAACCTCCGCCATCGCCGAAAGCTGTGTATTGACGATCGTCGTCGGCCCATGTGATCGGCCAGATATCACTCCCTGGTGCCTCTGTACGCCGACTCTCAGCGTCGAATTCGATTCCAACGATACGGTCGCTTGAAGGGTAATTAAGCTCTTGCCACTCCGGGACCGGTGCTGGAGGATCGTCGATTGAACGAAATTGAGGGACATTGGATTGTGTATTTGGGGCTGCGGTGATGACCACCACCCAATTGCCTTTGCCTGGAGCGGTCAGCAGTCTCTTTCCACCGCCCTTCAGCGATTTCCTTTCCCCGAACTCTCCAGTATCGATGTCGATCCACTGCTCAATGTGAGAGGCTGTCGTATCGGTCAAGTCTATCGTCACGTCGCCTCCTGCGGGAAAATACACGACGTAGGCGTTTCCTCGGTCAGCAGCTGCATAGGCTTCGTTCTGTTGTCGGTCGGATAGGAGATCATTGTCAGGTTCAATCGACCAAAGTGGAACGAGTGATTCCAAATTGCGTGCTGCGCGGAGACAGTTAACAGCTTTGTTGCCCAGCCCGAGTCCAGAGTCTGGCCGATGAAAGCGTATGGATGCGGCTCCTGCCAACAGGTGCCGCCAAAACCGTTCAATTCCGTCCTGGTCCGAATGACCAAATTTATTTCCACTCGCACCGTAGGTCTTAGTCGTGTTAATCGGCCGTGGTTTGTTCGACAGATAGTCTCGCACGAACAGGAAGTTGTCCCAGTGCTCTTGACCCTTGTTGTGATTGTTTTGTGACACATCCACAAAGTCGTAGAGTTCTGGATGGTCAAAAGTTTGTTTGTGTCGATCTGCCTGCAGGTTCCAGTCGTCCCACATTTCGGTCACACAGATCGTCTTGTTTTCACTCTGAGCCCGGTTCTTGATGAACTGAGCCCAGTAGCGTCCCCATTGCTCGTCGGCTTTAGTTTCGTTGTCGATGCAATACAGAATGTGATCGTAATGCAGGGAGTGATCGAGAAGCTTATTCACGAACTTCTGCTGATACTGGAGCAATAGCTTATTGTGACGCTGTTCAGGAGTGGTGAAGAAGAACGGTTGTTTGTTACTTCCCGGATGGTCTGGATACCGCTCTGCGAACCCCGTCTGCTCGTATGTGTAGTTGACGTTGTTGACTGGATTGTAAGGATGGATCTGCCAGCGATCTTCGCGATGATCGGTGTAGTCGAAGCGGTCCCAGATCTCGATCTGGACAAAGATCTCGCGTTTCGCGGTTTCGCTTAAGAGTCTCTCAAATCGAGTCCAGTATTCATCGTTCCACTGTTCGAGGTCATATCTTCCGTTGTCGAGTTTGCGAAATGGATAGACCTCGAAGCCTTTGTCTTTGCGGTCGCTCATCGTGTTGCGAATCACGTTTCCGTCGGCGTCCGCTAATCGATCGAGTTGTGCGATCAAATCCTCATCTTGCCACTGAAACAAGTTATCATCGTCGCTGCCGCCGAGTAGCAGAACGGGCTCACCGTGATAGCTCCAATACCAAGGATTCTCACTCCATGGACTGATTGGTGATTGACCAGACGCAATTCCCGCAAACAAGGTCTGAGTCAGAATCAATACGTAACAGGGAAGAGTTCTCATTGATTCATCTCGCGTTTGTCAGAAGCGTCGAATTCTGTGGCTGACCCAATCGGGTATAGCCCTTTCTACTACATGAATCGCCAGATCGGAAGCAAGAAGGGGTCGCCGTGCGGACCGGTGTGATGTACCGCTATGAATGCTTGCCAAGCAACTATGCCGTCGCTTGCGTGAGCATGCCATTGGTGTTGGCGAACGGTTCAATCAAATGATGCCCGCACATCGTCTCGGAATAGAAAATTTGTACGTTTTCGATGGTGGCAGCGATTCACTCCCCTGTTTGTGTTTCCCCCGATTGCGAATGCAGTCAATCATGTGGACTTCAATTCTGGGTATTCCCAGGGAGTTTCTTCAGGGCAGGGGAGCATCGGTCATAAGGATTGCGGGCATGGCACCGGTTTTCGGTCCGTTCTGACGGCGGCTTTGATGCAACTTGATAACGTCCTGGAGATTGACGGGCATTTCTTCGATTATTACTCTTACTAACGTTTGATGAGAGATAACCAACGAATACAGCAATCCACGCTGTAGATTAATGCAGAAACTCCCGTATCGAACAAACACAACTTCGCTTTCGGATGACGATCTTATCCTTCTTGACGTTCTCTTTAATGGCTTCGTTCCGTTCAGCATGCTGTGCAGTGACGCCTTTCAATTCCAAGGGCTCTTGGGTTACACGCACAACCTTAACGACGATGAATTGCGGTGCCGCCTTCGACGGTTGGTTGAGCATCGCGTTCTAGAGATTAAGCGCGATGGAAACCGTACCTCTTTTGGTATGACTGCGTATGGTGGAGAACTGTGGTCGCAGGAACGCTGTCCGATTTGGGACCGCTACTGCAGGGACTATGACTCAACAGGATCGGAAATTCGGACGATGATGTCGGTCGTCGCCGTGTCACCGCAAATACGAGATGATTTTCTCCGCTTGTATCCGCTGTATCCAACTCGCGTTCGCACAGCTACAATTTCCAATCATGTCTTGGTTCCCTGGATTACGTTTCCCAAACTTCACGTTGGCATCATGACCTACGTCGAAGAAACCGAAAGGACAGCTGAAGAATATGCTGTCTACTCGGATCGATTGCGTAGACATCACGCGGCGCTGGAGCGTGAACGTAGTTGGTGGAGGAGCGTGTCGGAACTTCAACGATTCATCCCCAACGCTTCGTAGAGGTGCGATGCATCGGAGGTGAATCTTGGCTGGGATTGAGGGCTTTGAATTCTTCACAGTTTTGTGGTGAAGGTCTGCAACTCAGCGGTCTTAGGTTCTTGGTGTCTACAAATGGGGAGGGCGTATGGTCTCACGTCGCAAGGATGATAATCCGAGTGTCTCGTTGCATTCGATTCAGATTGTGGTTTTCTTAGTCGTCAACTTTCTGCTTTGGGGAGTTGCAGCAGGGATCTACAACGGCGGAAGCGGGATGGGAAGCGCTCGTCGATCCCGCAGCAATGTTACCATTTTCGTTGTTTCGTCGGTTGCCACAATTCCTGAGGTCGGATCTGTCATTCCGCACATTTGGAGAAATCACAAGTGGTACGTGGTCGTCTTCGTTGTGATCGAATCATTCTTGGTTTTGTTTCTCTTCTGGATGAAGAAAGTCGATGAAGACATGAAGAGCGGGAATCTCTTTCGAAAGCGCAAGTAATAGTCATTCAGCCTGCCGCCTAAGGTTTCAGGGCGCGATGGTGAAGTCGTCCAGAAAAACCAACAGTTGGATCCGTCAACCGCCTGGCTGTCGAGAGTCTACCCAACAGATACAATTACTCGCGTTTGGCGACTTCGATTCGGATGAATTCGGGAAGGTAGGAGGGTGTGCAGTTCTTCGAAACTGGATCGTCTTTATAGAGCCCCAGTTTTTTCCCCAGCTTGACGCATCTCGCTCGCAGTTTGGGTTCGTATACGCCGATCCAGCCGGCACAGAAATTCATTACCCACTGAACTTCTGGTTCCGCCGACGGCATGTCTGCTTCCAGAGAATCCAGCAGTTCTGAGCTGTTTTCCGGTGGTGGAGTCCTACCTGTCCAACGCAACCGAGCCTGGTGATACCAGAACCAGCGACGCATCACCCGTGACGGATGATCCTGCCACGTCTCCATGAGCGGGACAATCTTCTTGCTCTTGGTGAGTTGATTCGCCAAAAGCCAGTCACTCAGCTGATTACGTTCTTTCTCGTCATGTGCCAACAGGTCGGAGGCAAGTACTTCAATGTCTTGTTCTGTCAACAGTTTGTTGTCAAAGATCAGGGTGGAGAGCAGTCGCGGGTAATACTCTCCGGTCGCCCACAACTCCCCAGCCAGGTCGTGGTCTTTCTTAATCTCTTTTCCGAGTTTCTTGATGTCGCCGAGCTTTGGTTGATCACTCAACTCAGCGACAAGCTTTCGTGCTCGCGATGATAAGGGCATTTCCTCAGCCTCCAACTCACTTGCGAAAAATCAAGACATCGAAAACTAACTAGTCAAACTGCTACGTTCCTTCAGCTTGACGCTGATCTCATTTGGAATGTCCAACGTGGCTACAGAATCTTGCCAACGCAAGCGAGGGCGAAGTACCTGTCGCTTCGTGCAAATCGGTTGAGAGGCGAACGAGATCCTACTGTTCGTTGCCTGGTAATGCGATTTGACGCTTCGGAATGAATGGTTCGAACAACGAGTACACCACCGAGATAATCACTCCTACGATGACGACCAGCAATGCGGCGTCGATTGGCAATTGAAATGAGTATTGCTGTTGGTTGCTGATCCCGGCCATCGCAAAGAACAGAAACAACATCATTAGTTTCGGAGCTCCCCCTAGGTAACCTGCGATGTAAGTGTAGCTAAACACCAAAGTCAGGAGTTCTGCCCCCGTACTCAACCTGGGCATGATCAGCCAGGTCATCGGGGCAGCGACGAACAAGGTGGCTGCAACTAAGGCTGGCCAGATTTTCCAAGGCGGCGAGACAGATTCGCGAGCGAGAACCAGCGACAGAACGCCAACCAACATCGGGACTTTAGATCCTGGGGGAAGATAAACCAGATACCAAATGACAAAGGCGACGATAAAAGCCAATGGCGGAAAGAGTAATTCGATGAGAGTTCTCGGTTCCCACAAGCGTGCAAGTGCTGAGGCTGGCGGATTCGGTTCCGGACCAGTTCCTGTCTGAACCTGAGAAGCCTCCGATTCAGGCTGTGGCCAAAACATCCATTCGATCATCGAGAAGATGATGACACCAGCCGTTGTTTCTAGCCAACGAAAAGTGCCAAAGTAGAATGCGTTTTCAAAATGAGGATAGGTGTCGGCCCAGACAATCAGTGGCAAGAACGCGGCCATGAACCATGCGTACGGGTACTGACTGGCCTTCATCACAGCCCCGATCATGAATAAATTCACCGAGAGGGCCAGCAACATGAGGCACGGGTTTGAATTGAACAGTCCCAGTAGTACGAATCCTATTAAGATGCCGACCGTAGTCCCCAAGACACGCGAGCTTCCTTTTTCGATGGAGGCTTCTGCAGTCCCCAAGCTAATGATTGCGATTGCGAAGGCGCCGTATTCCGTCAGTGGCCAATTTAAATACAGCGCCAACCAATAGAACAACGTCATGCTTAAGGCGAGTTTAAATGCCTCTTGGTGACGAATGACAGTTTTAGCGCCGGTAGGAGAACTGTCGGGTGGTGTGACCATTGCAATCTGGGATTATTGCTGAATTGAAACTGACGCGGTTGTCCCCGCGACGAGGTGGAGGTCGTCCGGAATTTCTTTGAGGCGAATCCGCACGGGAACGCGTTGTGCTAGCCGAATCCACTCAAACGTTGGCGCAATCGTGGGAACAAGGTTATCCGGCCCCTCTGTATTCGCGAGGTTGGGTGGGTTGATTGCGTAGCCAATGCTCTCGACTTCTCCTTCGAGTCGGCGTTCTTGGTGCCCCATCAGGGTAATGAGAGCCCGATCACCAGGTTGAATCTTTTTCAGTTTTGTTTCCTGGAAGTAGCCGTCTACACGAAACGATGTGGAGTCAACAAACAGAGCAAAAGGAGTTCCCGGAGTGACAAAAGTGCCGCTCAGCAGATCCATGTTGGTGATGTACCCGTCATTCGGCGCGAAGATTTCAGTCCAACTCAGATTAAGTTTGGCCTCTTCCAGTTTCACGCGTGCGTTACGAATACGTACGTTCCCGTCTCCTGGCTCGCCGAGAGTCGCTCGAGTCTGTTGGAGTTCCGCTCTTGCGGTGATGACACCGGAATGTGCTTCTGCCAACCCATCTTTGGCGATGGCGAGTCGGGCATTTGCTTCGTTTCGTAAGACCTGGGTTTTCGCGAGCGTTGCCAGCGCTTTAACTTCACCCGCCTTGGCGATCTCAAGATCTGCCAGAAACGCATTAACTGATGCGGCCTTGGCTTCTGCGATTTCCTCCGAACCAGCCTTTTGATCTGCCAACCGTCGGGCACGCGCTGCTTCTCGCTTGGCTTCTTCGAGCAGTGCTTTCGTTCGTTCCACAAGCGCTCGTGCAGAGGTAACGCCTGCCTCGGACTCTTTGATCGTCGCTTCCGCAGACTCGATGCTCGACTGCGCTTCGACAATCCTGCTTTTGGCTGAATCGACGGACGTCTCACGCTGCTTCACCATCGCCTCTGCAGCTTTAACGGACGCCTCGAGCGCCGCAACTGCTTCACGAGCCTCGTCCAGAGCGACCTCGGCATTGTCCACGGCCAACTGGTAGGAGCTTGGATCGATTCGGAAGAGCAGATCTCCCTTCCGGACGAATTGATTGTCGGTGACATTTACGTTGACGAGGTAGCCACCTACTCGAGGAGCGATTCTGACGAGGTCTGCCCGCACCTGCCCATCCCGAGTCCAAGGGTGGGATTGATACTGTTGGTAAAGCAAATAGGCGGAACCCAGCCCCACGAGAAGTAAACCAAGTGTGGCGAGTTTGGGAATGAATTGCTTTCGCTTACCCATAGTAGTCGAGGTCTTCCAAGATTGGTCGGACGATGTTGAGAGATCTGGCGATTTTGTTCCAAGCTAAGGAGGGATGACGGTCAAACCGATCAATGATGTCATCAGAAGCCAAATCGCAATGAAGAGCAACCCGGGGTTCCAGAACCATCGGTCACCCCCAGTTAATTTGAGTAGTTTGTGAATCCCAATTGCACAAAGAAAGCCGACCATCACGGTAAAGAAGAATGGGGGAAAATAGATCGAATTGAACGCGACCTCTGTTGGAGTTCTTTGGCCAAGCACGAAAAAAATCCCATTATGTCAAGAATATCTTGAAACAGTGATCTTAGTCAGTCCCTCTAAAGATTCGCAGGAAGTGAAAACATTTGAGTAAGAAACCTCACTGAGATCGAGTGATTGCGCCGATGATTCCGATTGTAGGGAATTGCCGGGTTGGATGGTATTGCGACTATAGTGACGGTTCAATGGAATGTGCCAACGGAGTCATACAGCTTGGAGTTTTTCCATTGCCGTAAGATTCCGCGCGCTGTGGTTGATCTGCATTGGCTTCTCGGTGACAGGAATCTTCGGTTGCAGCCTACCAGAATGGGCCGATAACGGCCTCAAACTCGGGCCGAATTACCAAGCTCCAGCCGCTGGAATTGCCGAGAATTGGATTGACAGCGATGACCCGCAGGTTCTCGAATGTCCTCCGAGCTATGTGAACTGGTGGGCGGTGTATCAGGACCCAGTACTCGAGCATCTGATTGAAACTGCTTATCAACAGAATCTCAGTGTGCGGGAGGCTGGCTGGCGAATTGTCCAGGCTCGGGCACAACGAGCGATCGTGGTCGGAGACCTGTTTCCTCAAGATCAGTTTCTGAACGGCGGCTACACGAGGCGGCAGATTAGCGATCTTGCGCAACCCTTACTGGTCCCCGAACCAGAGTTCAGGCGCAGCTTTGATAATTGGCTTTACGGCGGCAAACTCAGCTGGGAACTGGATGTGTGGGGGCGGTTTCGTCGTTCGGTTGAGTCGGCTGATGCTGGTTTAGATGCTTCCGTCGCGGAATATGACGCGATTCTCATTTCACTGATCGCCGAGGTTGCAACGACTTACATCGAAATTCGCACGTTGGAGCAGCGTTTGGAATATGCTCAAAAGAATGTGCGGACTCAGGAAGAGAGCTTGCGACTAACTAAGACCCGGGCAGAGGAAGGCAAGACAGCTGATGTCAGTGTACATCTTGCAAAGTCCAACTTAGCATCGACCAAAGCCACCATCCCTTCTCTGGAAATCGGCCTCAGGCAAGCGAACAATCGTCTCTGCACGCTGCTTGGATTTCCGACTTCCGACCTGCACTATATGCTCGGAGACGGTACCATTCCGCCTCCCCCAGCTCAGGTTGCGGTGGGGATCCCGGCGGACCTGTTGAGGCGTCGGCCTGACGTTCGGGCAGCAGAAAGGCGAGTGGCAGCTCAAAGCGCACAAATCGGTGTGGCCTTAGCGAATCTCTATCCTTCGATCTCCATTACCGGGGAAATCGTAGTGACTGCTGAGAACTTCTCCGACTTGTCCAACTCTTTGAGTTGGGGCGGGAGCATTGGTCCATCGTTTCGTTGGAATTTTCTGAACTATGGCCGGCTCATTAGCAATGTGCATCTCCAGAATGCACGTCTTCAAGAATTGATCACAACCTATCAAAACACCGTACTCGTGGCGAATGAAGAAGTGGAAAGCGCTTTGGTTTCCTATCTTCGAACTCAGCGGCAGGTTGTCTCGCTCTCAGAGAGCGCGCAAGAAACAAAGCGTGCTTTGGAACTGGAATTACTGAGATTCCAAGAAGGCGAAACTGACTTCTCTGGCGTTTTTGTACTTCAAGGTGACCTGGCATTAAAGCAGGATCAACTCGCGACTGCCCAAGGTCGAGTGGCATCGAGTTTGGCAGAGGTTTATAAGGCTTTGGGTGGTGGTTGGGAAATCAGTTGTCGAGAAGTCTATGAGCATCCAGGAGAATATTCCGAAGAGTTTGTTCTCTCACCAATCGAGGAGACGGGTGAAATCGTCCCACCTCAACCGACTCCGCGACTTGATGCCGAGACTTCCATGTCAGACCTTCCCGAGAATTGAGCGGGCGATCAAGGGCTGGAAACATGAAACAACGCATCCACGCTTTTTCAACTTTTTGCCTGCACTTCTTCACGTATGTGCTTCACGTCCGTGAAGCACTGTTCGGATTGGTGGCCTTGGTCTGTCTGGGAGCTCTTGGATTCTCCTCATTAGAAGGGCGAACGCTTTCCGAATCGATCTACTTCGCATTCATCACAGCTCTGTCAATCGGCTACGGCGACATTGCACCAAAAACTCCAGGTGGCCGCATCCTGAGTATTTCGATTGGCTTGGTTGGCATGGTCTTCATTGGCTTGTCAGTTGCAGTTGCCACGAAGGCTCTAGGCGACACAGTCAAGCAGTTTCACGAAGAGAACACCGATACCTAAACATTGAAAGAGTAGGCGGGAGCTCGGCCTGCACATACTGAGTCGGATTCATTGCTGATTTAAAATCCTAAGAAGACTCTGAAGCCGTTCTTTGATTCCATTCTCGAGGAAAGAATCCCTCGACTTTGAGCGATTTATTCGCTCGCATCTCTGATGTGGTGAGTTGCAGTCGACTTGTCTACATCGCTTTCAGCTGGCGAGGCTTGCAATCCGTGTGCTGAATCAATGAGAGTATTGAGAAGAGAATCGAATTGACCTTGGGAATCATTATGAAACGCAGAAGATTTCTGCAGCTGAATGCGTTGGCGACTGCTGCTTTCTTGACACGATCTTTGAACGCAAAGACCCGGGCATCTGCGAATGAGCGGTTGGGAGTGGGGATCGTGGGATTAGGCTCGCGAGGGTTCAATCTCCTCGACGAGTTTCTGGTTCATCCGGAAGTTCAAGTAACAGCTGTATGTGACGTTCACGATCTTCACTATCGAGATCGCCCGTGGGGAACTGGCCCAGCGATGGGACGTGTTCCGGCTCGTCTCGCTGTGGAAGAGAAGTATGGAAAGGCCCGCAAGTCCGGCACGTATCGCGGGCTAATGTTGACCTCCGATTATCGTTACGTGTGCGATTTTGATCGAGTCGATGTGGTTGTTGTTGCGACACCCGATCATTGGCACGCAGGATGTGTGTTAGCCGCGTTGGAAAAAGGTAAAGACGTTTACTGCGAGAAGCCAGTGACTCATCTGTTTGCGGAAGGACAGCAGATTGTTGAGAAGGTCAACTCGACCGGAGCTGTCTTTCAAACCGGTTCGCAGCAGCGGTCGGACAAACTCTTTCAGCGTGCAGTGAATCTTGTTCGCAATGGAGTGCTGGGCGAAATCTCATCGATCGAAGTCGGATTGCCGCCAGGATATGATCAGCCTCAAGCGAGTATCGAAACTCCTCAGCCACCGATCGGGTTGGACTACGAGATGTGGTGCGGTCCGTCGCCGAAGTTGCCTTACATGCGAGCGAGGCATCATCGCTGGTGGCGCGGGTCACGAGCCTATGGTGGCGGAGTGCTGATGGACTGGATCGGCCATCACAACGACATCGTGCACTGGTCACTCAACCTCGACAAAGGGGGCCCTACGGTTGTGGAGGCGGTCGATTGGTCGTTTCCAGAAACAGACGTCTACAATACGCCCCACCATTACACCATTCGGTGTGAGTACGAGAATGGAGTTACTTCGACGATCTCCGACAAAAATACTTTGGGGACGAAATGGATCGGGACCAATGGTTGGCTGCATGTGACCCGTGGCAAGATCACTGCTTCTGACACGCGTTGGGTTGGTAAGGATTTCAATCCAGGGGATGAACGTGTCGAACAGGTGATCAGCCACGTCGACAATTTCGTCCAGAATGTTCACAGTCGCGGTATCTGTCTGGCTCCTGCAGAGACAGCTCATCGCTCGATAACTCCGGGTCACTTGGGATATGTGTCACAGGTACTTCAGCGGCCTTTGAAATGGGATGCGGAGCGTGAAGTCGTCGTGAATGATGATGAAGCCGATCGTATGCTGAAGAGCGTGGACTATCGGTCGAATTGGGAGTCGCTCCTGTCACAGCGGAGTGACAAGTCGTAAGAAACCGGAGTCGGTTTGCTGTTCGTCAACCCGTAGGACCAAGTGCGTATGAACTCTTTGCAGCTGTGTCGACTCGTTTTGGCAGTGTTCATCACTCTCGTCGGAGCTTCGGATCGCCTTGCTGCTCAAACGGCTTCGTTTAAAGCGGGCAGCAATGCAGAATGGGACCGTGCTACGTGGGCACTCGTGCATACTCCGGGTGAGGAACTTTTCTACGGCGTTCTGCATCCGGAAGCAGCCCTGTTTGAGCGTCCATTTTCTTCAACGCTTGCAGCGAAGGAACACGAACATTTTGTTCAACAGCTGCGAAATCAGGGAATTTCAGTTGTTCAGCTGCGCGATGCGGTTCTCGCAGGCACTGTCGACGAGAACGGCCGTGAGCTGCCGGGGCCTGCTCTCGATGAGTTGAGAGAATTTGCGTTTCGGTTCGTCACACTCGAATCGGACCCTCCTGTGTCGGAGAGTCAGCAGGATCAACTGAAGAAAAAATACTTTGCTGAATCGTTCCAGCAATTACATCCCGATGAGTTGTGGTCGACGATTGTTTTGAATCCGAAGATCACGCTTCGATCGACAGGTGATCTGAATACGGGAGTCGTCGCGGACTATGCCGTTCGGCCGGTGATGAATTTGTATTTCATGCGAGATCAGGTCATCACCACGCGTCGCGGAGTTGTCGTTGGGAAAATGAATTCCGAACAACGACACATCGAAACGGAAATCGTGCGGTTCGCTCTCGGACGAATTGGAATCAAGCCGATCGGTGTCATCGAAGAACCCGGACGCCTGGAGGGAGGAGACTTTCTGCCCGCCGGAGATCGAGTGTTTATCGGTGAAGGACTGCGAACCAATTCGGCTGCGATTCAGCAACTCCTCGATGCAGATGCATTCGGGACTGATGAAGTCGTCGTCGTCAAAGATCCGTGGCGGCAACAGGTGCAGATGCATCTGGACACCTACTTCAATCTCGTCGCTGACGATCTGGCTCTGCTCGCGGAAAATCGACTTGGCGAAAGCGATCACGGCCCCACGGTTGATGTCTTCAAGAAAAATGCAGACGGGTATGAGCTGCAGGCATCCGGAATGAAATTTCCCGCTTACTTGAAATCTATTGGCGTCCGAGTGATTCCCGTCAAACAGCAGGACCAATTGAAGTACGGCTGTAACGTGCTCACCTTGAAGTCGAACGAGGTCTTCGTCGTCGACGGGGTGAGTAATGAGTTTCTCAAGACACTCAAGGAAGCAGATGTTACTGTGCATGTTGTCGATTTCTCGAATTTGACAGGAGGTTACGGCGCGTGTCATTGCACCGTGCAGGTGCTGTCACGCAAACAAGCTGTTGATGGTCGTTAAGTGGCGCGGCGAAGAACTTCTGAGAATCTTTCGTATTCTTTGCATTCTCCGCGCCCGAATCTGGTCCGTGGTGGAACTTCCTTTCTGATATGTCTCAGCTCACTTCATCGCACGCAGCAACGAATCTCGACAACTCCGATTCGCACGAACGTCTCAGCGACTCGGATTTGTTGGCGAAATTCGTTCGATTGAAGAGTGAGTCTGCATTTGCCGCACTGGTTGAGCGATACGGAAGCCTCGTTTATTCCGTAGCGATTCGCACAGTCAGGCATCGTCAGAGTGCTGAGGATGTCACGCAAGCGACATTTCTGGTCCTCGCTCGTGATGCCGGAAAAGTCCGTAAATCAGAAGCGCTCGCAGCATGGTTGCATGGAGTTTCGCAACGAATTGCGCGGAAGGCTCTGAGACGCAAGAGTAAAGAACTGGTGAGTGATGCCGTGGAGAGGATCCCGAAATCGTCTGAGACGCTGGAAGAAATTCAGTCCATTCATGAACAGAAAGTTCTGGACGAAGAGCTTCAAGGGCTTCCTCCTCAATACCGCGATGCACTCATTCTTCACTTTCTGGAAGGACTCACTTACGACCAGACAGCTGATCGTCTCGGAGTGACGGTCGGTGTCGTCGAAGGCCGGATTAAGCGTGGGAAGCGAGAACTCCGCCTCCGCCTCACTCGGCGTGGTGTCGGGCTGATGACAGCTCTGGCAGCCATGTCGTGGTCGCAAGAAGCCGCTGCTGCGGTCGTTCGTCCAGAACTCATTCAGACCATCACATCGACCGGACTGGCCGTGACTCAGGGAACAGCGTTTCCCGGAGCATGTTCCCCGGAAGCCGTCTATCTCGCGGGAAAGGAAGTGGCAATGATTTCGACAGCAAAGTTGGCATTGGTTGTCTGCAGTCTCACGATTGCAGTTGGAACAGGTTGGGCGACGCACGCCAGCCTGGCGAGTGACGTCACCTCAAGTGGCAATCCATTCGGGACAGTCGTTGAGAAGGACTCACAAGCAGACGCGTTCGACGCCAATTCTACAGACTTCAAAGCAATCGACTCGACGGCGAGTCAATCGTCAACTGAGACTCAAGATGCCTTTGGAGTTGCGAGTGATGTGAGTGCTCTAGCACAAGGAGGCAGTGCTTCGAGCGGACCCGGAGATCCCAATCGTTCTAATGCTGGCCCTGGTGTTGATGCGGGGAACGATCCTCTCAGCGAATTCAACTCAGATCTTCTCTACTCGATGGCAGATGGGCTCCCTGAAGGAGCTCAACGTGAAGCGACTCGACAGGCACTTGACCGATTGATTGCTAATCTCATTGCAATCGAGAAGTCGTTAAACGCTCAAGAGATTTCAAATCCGCAACAACTTGAAACAGCCCGAAAAGAGATTGAGTTTCTGAAGGCACTCTTGAAACTCCAAGGTGGATCTGAGGTGCCAAGTGCCAACGATCCAGCGAGCGGCGCAGGAAGCGGAATGGCCGATCAAGGTGGGGCATCCGGGATGTTTTCCCAAAATCCTTTCGACGGCTCTGGGGCGGGAGCGAGCGGAGTTCCGGTTGATTCACCGATTGCAGTCGAAAGAAATCAGTCTCCTCAGGAAGAACGAATTTTGGAATTGCTGGATGAGACCACAAGTTTAGAATTTCCAGGGTCTCCACTGAGTGATGTGACCACATTTCTTTCGGAGCACTACAACATCCCTGTCTATATCGACGAAAGAGCATTGAGTGAAGAAGGGCTCACTGTTGATGACGAAGTTTCCATTGACATCAAGAATGTCCCATTGTCGACAGGTTTGAAGTTAATGCTCAAACCGCTTGAATTGACCTATCTCGTGAAAGACGAATTGCTTTACATCACGACAAAGTACAGCGCAGAAGAAGAGTATGTGACTCGCGTTTACGATGTTCGATCACTCAATGTTCATGACCCTGAAACTTTGGCTGATGTTCTTCTTAACACCGTTGGAGTTGTTTCCTGGAGACATCAAGATGGAGAAGGGGATATCTCGTTTTTCAACGGAAGTGTCATCATTCGTCAGACACCTGCCGTTCATGACGAAATTGAAACGCTCCTCAATCAACTTGCCAAGCAGATTCGTTCCAATCCAAACTCCCCCGATTGGCCTGTCCATGATCGGCCCGAACCTGCCTCATTCGGTGGCGGATTTATGGGTGGTGGTTAATCACAGTAAAAAAGTGTTGATTCTCTCAACGGCCGACGTTTCACTTGAGAGAGTGTTTCAACGACCGGAACAAGTACAAGCAGCCACTCAGTCGACAATTCTTACTGCGTGGCTGCTTTCTATCTTTTATTTCATTGAGACAATGCAGAAGGTTTTCGCGAATCCTTCACCGATCGCTCGGTAAATTCCATCTCAACTCCGCTAACAATCGCACTCGCTGGGAGATATGAATGAGAGTTTTCAATCACTGCATGATCTGTTCGACGGGGATTCTTGGACTCATCATTCTTATTTCGCCGGTGAATGCTCAGGAAGGTGAGATTCAACTCGAAGAAGCGCGGCCACCGGTCATTGGAACAATTGTTGTTCCCGAGGAAGAACAAGCTCAGAGCGATGACAATCCTTTTGGCCCTGACAGCGGAGAAGCTGATTCTACAAAAGATAAAACGTCCGAGTCTCAAGTCAGCCCTCGGATCCGCCCAGTGCGAAAGAAAGTCGAAGATGCTCTGCGCGAAACGACAGCTGTCGAAATGTTTGATGTCCCCCTGCGAGATGTCGTCGAATACTTCTCAAGCCTTCATGAGATTCCCATCCTGCTAGACCAAAAAGAACTGGACAACGAAGGGATCAGCCAAGATCACGAATTGACTTTAACGGTCACCGGAGTCGAGTTGCAGGACGCTCTGACACTGCTGCTGGAAACTGCCGAACTTGGTTTCATTGTGAAGAATAACGTTTTGGTCGTGATGCCCAAATACGTTGCAGATGAGTACTACGAAACACGTGTCTATGATGTTCGCGACTTGTATATCGACGATCCCGAAGCTCTGGCGGATGTTCTGATTCACACAACAGGCGATAACTCGTGGAAAGAGCAGGGTGGATCTGGCGATTTGAGCTTCATCCATAGCAGCTTCGTGATTCGTCAGAATCGAGCTACTCATCGCGAGATCGATCGACTCCTCGTTAAGCTGCGAGAAAACCTGAAAGGCTTGGACGATCTTCCAGGTTGGCCAAGGAAAGAGCGAAACGAAGGGGATTCACAAGCACCTCAAGGCAGTGGATTTGGAAGCGGGTTCGGTGGCGGCGGGGCAAGTGCTGGTGGAGGGGGTGGAGGTGGATTCTTCTAAGCCGTTTGTTGAGTTAACAGCATGACTTGCACGCGATCATTTAACATCCGTTCCGGGTTGGAGTTACAGAGAATCCCATCACGCGGGGCAGAGTACCTTAAGAGCATTTTCTTTTTTCGTGTGCACGAGCAAGCACAGCCATTTAACTTATGAAACAGTGCAAGCGACTGCACAGGTAAGAGCAACTTGCTCTAGGCAATGATTTCGTTGACCACTCTGCCCGCCACATCGGTCAGACGGAAGTCGCGACCGGCATATCGATAGGTCAGTTGTTCGTGGTTGATTCCGAGCAGGTGGAGGATCGTTGCATGCAGGTCGTGCATGTGAACTCGGTCGATTGCTGCATGATAACCGAAATCATCTGTTTCTCCGTGTGAGAAGCCAGCTTTGACACCACCACCTGCGAGCCACGTACAGAATCCCTGCGGGTTGTGATCTCGCCCGTTGCTCCCTTGCACAGTCGGTGTCCGTCCAAACTCTCCGCCCCAGACAACGACGGTATCCTCAAGGAGACCTCGAGCTTTCAAATCAGTCAGAAGAGCGGCGATCGGTTGATCCGTTGCGAGGGCGTTTTTGGTATGTCCTTCTTTCAGACCACCGTGTTGGTCCCAAACGTTTCCGGTGGAGAGTTCAACATAGCGAACTCCAGCCTCCAGCAGTCGCCGACCCAGAAGACATTGCCGACCGAAGTTTTCGGTCTCCTTCTTGTCCGTTCCATACAGTTCATGAGTCGCCTGTGACTCTTGCGACAAATCGAGCACTTGCGGAGCGACGCGTTGCATTCGACTTGCTAGATCGTACGACTCGATCATCCCCGTGATTCGAGGGTCACGCCCGATTCGATCGAGATGCGTTTGATTCAGCGACTGAATGAGTTCGAGACGCCGGTGTTGACGTGTGCCATCTTCGCTCGTCGAAGCATGTAAGTGTTCGATCGTGGCGTCGCCCAATTTTCCCTGACGTCCGATCGTTGTTGCCTGATGTTCCGTCGGAAGAAAAGCGGACCCATAGTTACGAGGACCTCCATGGCCGCTGCTTGGACCGATCGCAACAAAAGCTGGAAGATCGTGATTCTCTTTTCCGAGTCCGTAGGAAATCCAGGCTCCTACAGATGGGCGAACAAGATTGTCACTCCCGGTGTGCAGCATGGAAACGGCCTGCCCATGGGACTGTCCCTTGCTGTGCATCGATTTGATGAGTGAGATCTCATCAACTTTCTTGGCGAGATGCGGCAGGAGTTCAGAAACCCACTGTCCAGATTCTCCGTACTGTTGAAACTTCCACGGAGATGCCATCAACGTTGTTTTGGCATCGAGGTTATCGGGAACATCGAAGGGGATTTGACCGCCGTCTCGTTTCTGAAGTTCCGGCTTGTAGTCAAACAGGTCCACCTGACTCGGACCGCCATGCATGAACAGAAAAATCACTCGCTTGGCCGCCGGGCGATGGTGCGGCCCCGGATTCTGAAAGCTGGTGGCTGCTTCGAGTGTTCGGCCCTGAAGACCAGCGAGTGACACGCCAATGCTTCCGGCGGTCAGTTGCTGAAGATGATGACGACGGGTGATCTGTCGTGGCATGGAAGGCTTCCCAGGGATTACAGGCATGTCAACAAATTGTGGCGGGTTGGCTCACGATGTTTTGAATCAGAATTTGATGGAGTACGTCTCTGCTGATTTCGGTTTGATTCTTTGAATTCAACTTCGCTCGGAAGTCCAAAGTTCTTCTCACAGCTAGTCGAGCATCCGAAATGTCGATGATGCGATGATGGCATGGGCAAGGTCAGCCCAGTCCTCTGCGTTCGGCTCTATCTCAGGTGTCTTAGAATCGCTCTCGGAATTCGTTCCGACAGCCGGTGATTGCTCGAATGGCGAAACGAATTGAATCGCAACTTCAGCCTCCTGACTTGTTGCGGTTCGCCCCAGAATTCGGCGATACAACGCTTGGACTTTCTCTTCACTGGTCAACTCGGCCAGTTCGGTAATCTGCTTGCCAATGATTTGCGATCGTTCCGAAATCATCGGCGAATTCAACATCCACAACGATTGGGTGGGCACTGTCGTTTCGGCCCGGCGACCAGTCACGAAATCTGGGTCCGCAAAGTCGAAGACTCTCATCAGAGAGGAAAGCTCATTTCGAATCACCGGTTGATAAATCGTGCGTGTGTTTGTCGAGGCAAGTTGAACTTTCGCATCGTTCGGATTGTTTTGTGAAACGAGAGTTCCCAATGCTGCCACCGGAGATTCTGTCTGTGAATCATCCAGACTTCCCGTAGCTTGCAGCATCGTGTCTCGGATCTGTTCGGCAGAGAGCGGCTTGCGATTCATCCGCCACAACAGACGATTTTCCGGATCGATCTTCCAACGAGATTCATCGTGTTCGCTCGTCTGCTGATAGGTCCGACTCAGCACGATTTCTCGGATGAGCCATTTCGTCGACCAGTTGTGCTGAATGAATTCAACAGCCAACTGATCGAGCAGCTGAGGATGAGAAGGTCGTTCCCCCAAGTGCCCAAAGTTGTCGACGCTGCGCACGAGACCATGACCAATGAGATGCTGCCAGACGCGATTGACATAAACGCGAGCTGTCAACGGATTCTGCGGGTCGGCCAGCCATTCAGCCAGGCTGAGGCGACCACTCTGACCAGCAGGAATCTCCGGAGCTGAATCGTAAGTGGCGACTGTCAGGAATCCGCGAGGCACTTTCGCGCCGAGGTTTCTGGGCTCACCGCGGATGCAAATTGAATAGTCACCTTGATCCTCTGCTTCACGAACCGCCAGTGCGACAGGTGCAGGGGGCGGAGCATCGTCTTTAACTTCCTTGAGGCGGGCTTTTAACTGATCCAGGTGCTCTCGCTGCGCCTCGATTTTGGCGAGGTTTTCATCGGCAGCTTCGGTGTTTTCTTCAGATAGTTCATTCACATTGACGACTTGCAACGCGTCGACAATGACGTACCCATTGGTGTCTGTGTTTGAGATTGTGACAACGAACGGCTTGTCGGCTTGAATCGGGAATCGTCCCACAGGCTGAAGCATCGTCAGCAGTTTGGCCCGCTTGGTTTGATCGACTGAAATCGTCGCTGACCCTTCTGCGTGATCGATAACAACCGGAACATTGCTGGCACGGCCACCCGATCCGGGAAAAGCGAGCCGCACTTCATACTCTCCATCTTCCGGAACATTGACTTCAAAGATGACCTTCTTTTGCCCGAGATCTTGCTTGTCGTCGTGAATGTACCCTTTGCCGATGAAGTTCTTGGAATAGGTCGACGACTTCCAGTTGCCAATCAGCTTTGCCTCGGAATCATCAATTAGAATGCCTTGTTCGAGGATCAAAGAGCGAGTCGATGAATCCTCAAGTTGAGTCAGCTCGGTCTGTGCTTCTTTGATCTCTTTTTCCAGCTTTTGAACTCTCGCGTTGTATTCTGCCAGCGATTGTTCATGCTCCTCTGTCATCGGGAGAGGCTGACGCGTCCAGTTCGAGACGTACTTCTGGATCTCCCCGTCAAGAGTCTGCGTGCTGCGAAGAATGCCAGCGAGAGCGTAGTAGTCTGACGTTGGAATCGGGTCGAATTTGTGATCGTGACAACGGGCGCATCCGACCGTCATTCCAAGAAAGACTTTGCCGATCGAGTTGATCTGTTCGTCGACCACATCCATCCGCAGCTTCTCTTTGTCGCGCTCGCTGAGCATCTTGGTTCCGACCATCAGGAAACCGGTGGCGATCAAATTTCGAGAAGTCTCTTCCATTGACTCTGCGTCGAGAAAGTCGCCAGCAATTTGTTCTCGCACAAATTCGTCGAATGGACGGTCTTCGTGGAAGGTGTCGATGACATAGTTGCGGTAACGCCACGCATTGTGAAATGTCGCGTTGAAGTCCGCACCGTTGGAATCAGCATACCGCGCGACGTCGAGCCAGTGTCGGGCCCAATGTTCGGCAAATCTTTGTGATGCCAGGAGCCGGTCAATGAACGCTTCGATTGCCTTCGGGCTCGCGTCCTCATCAAGGGCTTTCAGATCGTCGAGCGAAGGCGGCAGCCCAGTTAGATCGTAAGCAATTCGACGGATGAGGCTTGATCGTTCGACGTCGGGCATCGGTTGAAGGTCATGTGCTTCCAACTCACTGAGAACAAAGGAGTCGATCCAGCTTCTCGGCCATTCCACATCCTGAACCGTCGGGACGACATGTGATTCAGGTGGCTGGAATGCCCAGAACTGCCGGGCTGCTTCGAAGTCAATTTCTTTCGACTCGCTGCCTCCTTTGACCGGGTCTGTGCGCGAATCAGGAGCACCCATGCTGACCCACTTTTCAAAGTCCTGTATGACTTCTTCCGGGAGCTTCCCCGACGGCGGCATTTCGTAAGACTCGTATCTCAGTGCTTCAAGCAGCACACTCTCGTCGGGTCGACCCGCGACGAGCGAAGGTCCCGAGTCGCCCCCATTCAGGAGTCCAGCTGCCGAATCGACGAGCAGACCTCCCTTCACAGATTTGGTTTCGACGGAGTGACACTCGTAGCAATGTTTGATCAGAACGGGGCGGATTTTCTGTTCGAAGAACTCAATCCCAGCAGAGTCAGCAACCGCTTGCAGGGAGAACAGGAGGGGTAAAGTCGTCCAGAATAAAAATCGGCACACTTGGCGGGTCCGCTTCTTGGGAAGGATGCATCAACGGAAAATGATATCTTCTTGCAGGGTCAAATGAAAACCCCGGTGCTCATCTCGCCGGATGTTCCGAAACACTCTCTCCAACAGGCCGACTGAAAATCGTCACAGAGCTCGAGATGCGATTCTTCGAAACACATCGGAAAGCTTACCTCGCAGCAGGTACTTTACGAAAGAAAGTCTCTGAAAACGCCGCGATTCGCGTTCGAATTGGAATCACAACTCAAACGGCACTTCTCGAGTCAAGCGAGCCTGAGAGGCTTTATGAAACAGCTAATTCTGCGGGTCCGAGCTTTTCGTAGTTTCGGCCTGTGGGCGAGTACGTGAGGATTCAACCTCGTTTGACCAGTCTTGCAACTGTTGAAGCATTCGCTGGGTCAGTTCCGGTTCACTCGCTGACAGATCATTGGTCTCGAAGGGATCTTGTTCAAGATTGAATAACTCGGCCGGTTCCGACGAATCTCCTTTCGGGACATTGCGAGTGACAAACGGACGGACGAGCTTCCAGTTTCCTTCGCGTATCGACGCGTTGTGCGAGTACCTTGGCGTCGTTCGGTTCCACTGCCAGAACAATGGGGTGTTGCGCTCTGCGGGGGATTCCGTTGTCAGACTCGTTACAAAGCTGACACCATCCAGCCGATTGGTTGGCGAGTGTTCGAGGCGGCAAACTTCGATCAGGGTGGGCAGTACGTCGGTGAAATGGACAGGGCGGTCGATAACATGAGGGGCGAAGGTCTTCTTCCAGTTGACCATCAATGGAACGTGAATCCCGCCTTCGTTGACCATGTACTTCGTCCCTCTCAGGTTCAGGTTGAACCGTTCAGCAATAACCGGATCGGGCCCATTATCGCTCGCGAACAGAATAAGAGTTTGCTCGCGAATTCCGAGTTCGTCGAGTTGATACAGGAGCCGACCGATTCCCTCATCGAGAACTTCGATCATGGCGTAAACGGTTGATGTTTGCTTGTCGAATCCTTGCTCAAGAAAGTACCTGATCTTCTCTTCTGGAGCTCCGAGCGGCCGATGCGGAGCGTAATGAGCAAGATGAAGAAAGAACGGTCGCTCGGCGTTTTGAGTCACAAAGTTGATCGCTCGGTCGGTGAAATCGTCGGTCAAATAACGATCTTGGAATTGCTGTGTCTCGTTTTGAACTTGCAGCTTGTATTTAAAATAGTTAGGGACATATAGGTGTCCTGAGAACCCTTCGAAGACATCGAATCCACGATTGAGTGGGTGGTACTCGGAACCGAGCCCCAAGTGCCACTTCCCGATCAGACCGGTCCGATAGCCATTTTTCCGAAAGATGTCTGCCATCGTCGTTTCGTCGAGCCGAAGACGAGTTAGCTCCGGGTAGTCGACCATGTTCAGCGTTACGACTCCCGTCCGGTGAGGGTATCGCCCCGTTAGCAACGCAGCCCGAGCAGGAGCACAGACGGGAGATCCGGAGTAAGCCTGTGAGAACCAGACACTTTCTTCTTTAAGCTGGTCAAGATGCGGAGTCTTGGTGCGGTTCCCGTTGAGGCAGGAGAGATCGCCGAGAGCCATGTCGTCCGCGAGAATCAGAATCACATTCGGGCGAGTCTGATCCAACGGGGATTTCGCAAGGACTTCCGAGTAAGCCTCGATAGCGAACAGCAAGAATCCAATGACAACGGCACTCAACGTATGAAGACAACGGAAGATATTGGACGCCCATCCCGTTGACGAATTCGCTCGAAGATCACGCAATGAAACGCTCCGTTAGATCACCTTCATGGTTTCTCTGGACGTTGCAGAACGGGTGACTCTCGAAGAAACCCGCAGTCGTTTGAGTGAATTGCCTTTAGGGAGATCACTTCAAGCGACAGTCACCGTTCGCATCGGACATTGTGCATAGTCTTGTGCACAGAGCGTTCAGTTTCAATAAGCCATTTCCATTTGCTGTTGGCGTTCTTCCCACTCTTCGTAGCTGCAAATGACTTCACGGCATTTGGAACCGTTGTAATCGCCGACAATACCATCCTCGGCCATGTGATCGATCATTCTCGCCGCTCGGCCGTACCCAACTCCCATCGCTCGTTGCAGAAGGGAAACGCTTCCGCGACCTTCCCGCAGGACGATCTGAACAGCTTGCGAGTAGAGATCGTCTCGTTCGGTCGAAACCCCACCACTCATCGCTCCGGCGGAACTCGCTGCCTTAGTTGCTTGAGCAATTTCCGGTGAGTAACGCGGCTCGTAGTCGCTGTAGAAGTTGATGATCGAGTTGACTTCGTCGTCACTCACGTACGTTCCCTGAGCACGAGTCAGGTTGCTCGTTCCGGGAGCGAGGTACAACATGTCTCCGTTTCCGAGAAGCTTGTCAGCGCCCATTTCGTCAAGCACGACGCGGCTGTCCGTTCGGGAGGCAACCTGGAAGGAGATTCGAGCCGGCAAGTTTGATTTGATCAAACCAGTGATGACGTCCACGGTCGGTTTTTGAGTTGCCAGTACAAGGTGAATTCCGACAGCTCGGGACTTTTGAGCAAGTCGAATAATGTGTGATTCGACTTCCTTGCCGTTCGTCATCATGAGGTCGGCCATTTCGTCGGCAATGATCACGATGTATGGCATCCGCTCAGGAACCTGATCGGCTTCTTCGTCGTCTTCGGTGAGACCCATTCGATCCAGAACGGTTTCCCGTCCCAGCTTGTTGTAGCTGTCGAGATGACGCACTCCGACACGGGCCAGCATGTCGTAGCGCTCTTCCATTTTGTCGACTGCCCAAGCCAAAACAGCCTCAGCCTTTTTCATGTCAGTGATGACAGGGTTCATCAGGTGAGGAATTTTGGTGTACGGACTGAGTTCGACCATTTTCGGGTCAATCATCAGCATGCGCACATCTTCCGGCGATCGCGTCATCAGGATGGAGGTGATCAGCGTGTTGAGACACACACTCTTTCCGGTTCCTGTTCGTCCAGCAATCAACAGGTGAGGCATCTTGGTCATGTCGACGACGAGTGGACGGCCACTCACGTCTTTTCCGAGAAAGATCGGGACCGCCATTTTCTCAGCCTGTTCAGAGCAGGCTTCGGCGAGTTCTTTCAACCGGACGGTCACTTGTTTTTCGTTTGGAACTTCAACTCCAACGGTATTCTTCCCGGGAATCGGTGAGACCACACGAACAGCTGGAACGCGCAGCGCGACAGCCAGATCGTCCGCCAGGTTGACAACCTTAGAAATTCGCAGCCCCGCTTCAAGTTCGAGTTCGAATTGAGTCACCACCGGACCCGTGTCGATCTCAGCGACTTTCACGTTGAGACCAAATTCGTCGAATGTTCGTTCGAGAACCGCGGCTGCTTCCTGAGCTTTCTTGGCGAGGAGTTCAAACGGAAATTCTTCAGCTTCTTCGAGAATGTCCAACGAGGGGAGTTCGACATGCTGAAGCGACTCTGAAGTCTTCGGACGGAACATCTTCCCGAGTACGCTGTTGTTGCGCGATGCGACAGTGATCGGAGGATTGACTTTGAATTCCGTCGGCACCCGGTGTTCGATTTCAGGCTCGTCGTCTTGCACTTCTTCGTTTTGAATTTCTGCGACTGAGTCCGATGCGGTTTCGATTTCACGTGCACGTTCAAGCAGTGCCTTCTGACGTTCGCTTCGACGTTTGTAGAACTGCGTCACCAACCATGTCACAGGGCGGATCAGAGCCTTGAGTACGCGGAGCGTGAGACGAAACAGAACCGTTTCCGTCGCCAACAGCAAGCCGACTGAGAAGATCGTCCCGATGATGACTGTGGAACCAACGACTGAAAATCGTTCGGTCAGCAGGACTTTTCCCCATGCTCCAAGATAGCCGCCGCTTCCGATGAGTGGAGAGGCTGGCAAGCGTGGAACAGCGAGTTGCAAGAGCAGACACAGCGATATCAACATCGCCACAACTCCGACCATTCGAATGAATGGGTCAGCAATTTGCTTTCGGGAGAAGAGTCCAATGTCCAGACAGAACATCCCGAACAGCAGAAACCAGGCTCCCAATCCAAATGTATTCACGAGCGCGTGAGAGAGGAGGGCACCAGTCGGTCCACAGAGGTTCATTGCTTGTGACCGCGCAGGGTAAACCAGATTCGACGGTGGATCCGCCGGATCGTAGCTGTACAGGGCCAATCCGATGAACAAAGTGACAGCGAACAGCCCCAGCGCCAGCAGGTCGGTTTTTAGGCGATGGTAATCGATCATAATGAACAGGCATCGCAGAGAGTACTGTCTGCGATTCTTTCCCAATTGGAAAGTCGTGTTCTGGCGGACTCCGGTCCGCGAGGCTGAAATCGATCACAGCATTGCGCAATTCAACGACCAACTGTGACAGAATCCAACATCAAACGTTACACCGCGGAGTTGAGCGTGAGGCGAAAAGTCACCAAGAGTGTGTACTTTTTACAACATTCTGAAGCGATTGTGCGGATCGTAGAGGTTAGGGCAGCTTGAACGAAAAAAGCCCGGAGCTTTCCACTCCGGGCTTCAATCAACACTCAAGTATCGGCAGTCACTCAGACCGACAGCGATTCGAACTGCGAAAACCATTCGTCGTCGAGTTTCGCTTTTCCGAAGCGACGCAGTTGTTTTAATGCGAGCGGGTTCATGCTCGAGACTTCGTCGACAGTCGGCATGATGATGTAGTCAGGGATGTAAACAATCCCGAAACCGTGATCATGGTCGTGGTCCTCATCTTCATGGTCGTCATCGTGGAGTGACTTTGAATCAGAACCTGTAGCTGTTCCATTTTCGGTTGTCGTTGAAGTCAATGACCCCGGCAACGTGTAGAAGTCGGCTGCGGCCATGTTGACCTCATATCCCATGTCTGCCAGAGAAGCGACGGTGACTGAACTGATCGGGTTTGAGACTCCCGAGTTCAGGTAACCGGTCATCAACTCAGTTCCGAAGATTGATTCTCTCCAGTGAGCATCACGAGTTCCCGCTCCTCCAGCATTTTCCACAGGAACATCCTGAGGTCCGGTTCCGAGAAGGTTGCCGTATGCGATGCGAGCCTGGGTTCCAGTAAAGATCGGATTTGTCGATCCAAGGCCAGAAACAAGTCCCATCCCTGACCACATCGTTCCAATTCCGAGGACGTGACCCATTTCATGGATGATGACATCAACGAGTCGTCCCTGAGCTTCCAGCCAATCAAGATCAGCCGAGTCGAATCTCATCACACCATATGACGGAATCAAAGATCCGCCGCGGACTTCACGTGGGCCAGCTGATCCGAGAATTCCTCCGCGTCCGTCAATTTCTGGAGCACTCGCGTCGATGACAATGTCGTCGACAACCCCGATGCTGGTAAACGCATCTGGAAGGTCTCCAATGATGATTTCCGACCAGCGAGCTGCTGCGTCAGCAAAGATTGCCTGCTGCGAAGCAGTGAGGTTGTTATCAGTGAAGCGGACAACAATCTCGAACTCAGAGACTGGAGGCGGAACGTAGGTAACGGTTGACGTTGCCTGAATGGCCTGGTTATTGCCTGATGCATTGTTCTGATCGAGATAGGTTGCAGTCAGGGAGATGGTGTTCTGGAAGTTGAGCGTTCCGTTCCCGCTACTCGCTGCTTGGTTGTTTGAGCCGATACTCCCTCGAAAGGCTCCATTTCCCAATGCTGTCAGCGTCAGCGTCTCTGCGTCACTTCCGGCATTGAGCTGCACCTGAACGGAACTCAATCCGGTGAGGTCAACATCTTGCAGCGTTACGGTGACGACGTCACCAGCTTCATAGTCTGATTGATTGAGGCTGATCTGGCCTGTGTTTGACCGAACGTTCGCGAACGAAAGGCGTGTCTGCTGACCGCCGTTCGAATCAAGTTCGTCGACGTAACTGGCGGTGATTGTTTCGTCCGCGACAACCGAAAGCGTTCCGTTGTGGTTCGAAGTATTGGCCGCTGTCGTTCCAATTGTGCGAGTGAAGAGACCTCCACCTTGAGCGTTCAACGTGAGTGACTCTGAGTCCAGAGACGTCGACAGGTGAACAGTGGCTTGCGACTGCCCAGCGAGATCCGGATCGTTGAGCGTGACCGTCAACACACCGCCGACATTGAGGAGTGTGGGTGACAGCGTCAGCGTTCCGTTCGATCCAGTCGGTGGAGGCGGGACATTGATCGAAGCAGTCCGAGAGACTGTTACCGGTTGTCCGTTGGATGAAACAGGATCGAGGTAAGAAGCTGTGATCGTCACTCCACCGTCAACGCTGAACACTGAGTCATTGTTGCTCGACGCAGCATCGCTCGAAGTGATTGATCCTCGGAAGAGTCCTCGAGAAATTTCCGTCAGCGTCACGGATTCGGAATCGCTGGCCGACGTGAGAGAGACATCGAGGCTGCCCAATCCAGACAGATCGATGTCGTTCACTGTGATCGTCAGGACGTCTCCGGCATCGTAGCTCGTCTGATCGAAGCTGAGCGTTGCAGTCGTTCGAGCGAAAGTCTTCGTGCTGGTGAGAGTCGTGGACTGACCATTCTCATCAAGCGTGTCGACGTACGTCGCTGTGACTGTTTCTCCAGCAATGACCGACAAAACTCCATTTGCGTTCGCCGCCGCAACGGCTGAAGTGGCGAGTTGTCCGGAGAATTGTCCATTTTCAAGAGCATTCAGCACGACAGTTTCCTGATCGTTAGCTGAGTTGACCTGGACTGCGAGTGTCGATGCGCCAGCGAGATCCGGATCAGTCACGTTAATCGTCAATGCATCGCCGACTCGAACGACTCCCGTCGCAAACTGAATTGTGCCTGTTTCACCTGTCGGTGGGGGAGGAGTTCCGTCATCTGTGGTGATGTCGAGTGTCCATTCATTGAGTTGCCCGCCGCGTCCCGGTTGATGGTCCACAACTTCCAGAATCCATGTTCCGTTCGGATCAGCTCCGTTGAGTGCTTCGAGCAGATCCTTGGGCTGGAACGATCCTGTGAATGGAGCACTGGCGCCCTGAATGGACTGTGATGCCTGATCGTCGAGGATTGTGCCGGTGAAGTCCGGCAGCCAGAGTCCTGTTCGCTCGAACAATGTGATTCGCGTTCCGTCGGGAGCGATTATTGTTCCAGTCAGATTGCCAGAGGATTCGTGAGTGATCTCAACGCCGACGTTGATATCTGCGATGAGTCCGTTGAGTCCAGCGACATCGATTTCGGATGTGATGGTGGAAGCGACATCGGAACGGATCAGGAAGTTCTCTTTGTTGTAGAAGACGCCGTTTGCATCCTGTCCGCTGGGAGAAACGTCTTCCGCGGTGATGGTAATGGACCAGTTATCGAGTGATCCTCCACGGCCAGCCTGTCGGTCGATAACCTTGAATGTCCAGGTTCCGTTGGGATCGATTCCATCGAGCGCCGCAAGTTCCTTCATCGGCCGGAATGTTCCGGTGAATGGTGCACCAGCATCCGCAATCGCAGTGTCGGCAGCATCGTCGAGAACAGTGCCATGGAAGTTGGGGAGCCAGAGTCCGATTCGATCGAAGAGTGTGACGGTTGATCCGTCGGGAGCGATGAGAATTCCGGTCAGATGGCCGGTCGACTCATGGGTGATGTCGAACGCAATCTGCAGGTCCGTGACGATCCCGTTGATTCCGCTGACTTCAAGTGAAGAGGTCACCGTATTCGCAGAGTCGGCGGAAATCGCAATCGGGGTATCGTTTGTTTCGGTCGTTACCGTTTCGCCTGTTGGTGGAGGAGGCCCATCGTCATCTGTGGTGATGTCGAGTGTCCATTCATTGAGTTGCCCGCCGCGTCCCGGTTGATGGTCCACAACTTCCAGAATCCATGTTCCGTTCGGATCAGCTCCGTTGAGTGCTTCGAGCAGATCCTTGGGCTGGAACGATCCTGTGAATGGAGCACTGGCGCCCTGAATGGACTGTGATGCCTGATCGTCGAGGATTGTGCCGGTGAAGTCCGGCAGCCAGAGTCCTGTTCGCTCGAACAATGTGATTCGCGTTCCGTCGGGAGCGATTATTGTTCCAGTCAGATTGCCAGAGGATTCGTGAGTGATCTCAACGCCGACGTTGATATCTGCGATGAGTCCGTTGAGTCCAGCGACATCGATTTCGGATGTGATGGTGGAAGCGACATCGGAACGGATCAGGAAGTTCTCTTTGTTGTAGAAGACGCCGTTTGCATCCTGTCCGCTGGGAGAAACGTCTTCCGCGGTGATGGTAATGGACCAGTTATCGAGTGATCCTCCACGGCCAGCCTGTCGGTCGATAACCTTGAATGTCCAGGTTCCGTTGGGATCGATTCCATCGAGCGCCGCAAGTTCCTTCATCGGCCGGAATGTTCCGGTGAATGGTGCACCAGCATCCGCAATCGCAGTGTCGGCAGCATCGTCGAGAACAGTGCCATGGAAGTTGGGGAGCCAGAGTCCGATTCGATCGAAGAGTGTGACGGTTGATCCGTCGGGAGCGATGAGAATTCCGGTCAGGTGACCAGTCGACTCATGGGTGATGTCGAACGCAATCTGCAGGTCCGTGACGATCCCGTCGATTCCACTCACTTCAATTGAAGAGGAAACCGTGTTCGGAGCGTCGGCGGAAATCGCAACCGGGGTATCGTTCGACTGTTGAACAATCGTTGGATCGACCAGCGAGGCAGTCGAACTGAGCATCGTTCGCGGTTCAAGCCATTCAATCGCAGGAACCGTCGAAAGAATATGGCGACGTGAGCGCAGTTTGGGTCTGATCATAAATGGCGATTTGATTTTGAGATGGGATCGTGTGATGTGATTGAATCTCGAACCGCGAGCCCAAAATCGCCCAGATCAACTTTCTTTTTCCGTTTCCACGAGTCGAGACTGGCCACCACTAAATCAGCAACTTCTACGGAAGTCAACCTGTAAAGATGGGAGATTCAAGAAAGTTAATTGAATTGAGCGAACAGAATCGGTTATGCGGATGGCATGCCTGTGTCGGCAGCGGGCGACGTCCGAATTCGATCGGAATCGGAGGCAATTTGCAGTAAATCTTGACCAAATCGGAGCTTGGGACTGCCTCGTCGATGCAAAATCATCGCTTACCAGCTCGTTGATTCGGTCACCTGCAATCCGAGTGCAACGGCGTTCGAAAAATGATTCGATGAACACTCTGAAAACTTTCTTTAGCTCCCCAACACCAACTTCTCTCCGGTGATTATTGACCGTCGTTCGGAATCGTTTTCCGAACACGAAGGAATCGAATTCATGAGCGGAATTGTCTCGACACTCGAAGTTGTTGCAGCACAGCAAAGAGACCGAAGATTCAAGTCGCCGTGCTTCGGGATCACAGATACTGTGATGCATTTCTTCAAATTGAGGACTTCTTTGTGATCAGAACAGAGTTTTCGGATGGAATCTCTCGCGAAATCAGGCACAGTTCAAATCATCCCAAGTTGCCTTCTCTCGCGAGTTCCGTAAGAATTGGTTCTGAGAGTTTCATCTTGGTAACAGATCTCAATTTCGGTTTGACCGAAATCCCACCTTCGTCTTCCGACGGCTTTAGAGTCTTCCCATGAAACAACTAGCTTTCTTCCTTGCTTCGCTAACAGCTTTGATGCCATTGGGCACTTCAGCGGATGAATCTGGAGTCGACTTCTACGTTGAGAAGGTCGAGCCGATTTTCGCCGAACACTGTTATCAGTGCCATGGGAACGGAAAAGCCAAAGGAGGGCTCAACCTCTATACCCGCGAGAACGTTCTCGCGGGGGGAGAGAGTGGGGCAGGGGTTGATCTGGAGTCTCCAGAGTTCAGCATGATCCTGGATGCGGTCAACTACGAAAGCTACGAGATGCCGCCTTCAGGCAAACTGCCTGAAGAATCGATTGCCATCATCCGCAAGTGGATTGATATGAAAGCTCCGATGCCGGAGCGAACGGATGTGATCGCGATTGAAGAAGAGCACGGCATTCCTGAAGTAAATGAGGAAACTCGAAATCACTGGTCGTTCCGGCCGCTCGAAGCGGTGGAAGTTCCTCAAGTCGACTCCGAATTTGTTCAGACTCCCATCGACGCGTTCATTTTCCAGAAGCTGAAAGACGCCGGCCTGCAACCCAATTTGCAAGCAAGTCGTGAGTCACTTGTACGGCGCCTCTCTTACACCTTGATTGGCTTGCCTCCCACTCCTGAGCAAGTGGACCAATTCGTCAACAATGATTCCCCGGACGCATTCGAAGACCTTGTCGACGAATTGCTCGAATCTCCACACTTCGGAGAACACTGGGCTCGCTACTGGTTGGACCTGGTTCGATATGCAGAAACCAACAGCTTCGAACGGGACAATCCGAAGCCGTTTGTCTGGAAATACCGTGACTATGTCATCAGGGCCTTCAACGATGACAAGCCGTACGACGAATTCGTTCGAGAGCAACTCGCTGGCGACGAACTCGACGAAACGACACCCGATTCAATCATCGCTACCGGTTACTATCGCTTGGGGCAATGGGATGATGAGCCAGCTGATCCGAAACTGGCGATGTTCGACGAGCTGGATGACATCATCGCAACGACTTCACAGGGCTTTCTCGGGCTGACGATGAACTGTGCCCGTTGTCACGATCACAAACTCGATCCGATTCCGCAGGCCGACTATTACCGAATGGTCGCATTCTTCCGGAACGTCAAACGTTACGGGCTTCGCTCCGACGAGTCCGTGTACGAGCGATCAGTTCGCAGCATCGCGACTCCTGAGCAGGAAGCAATGTTTAAGGAGGAATCTGCGGCGTACCACAAACAAGTCGAGAGTCTCCGCACAGACTTAGACCAAATCGAAGATCGAATTCGTGAAAGCCTTCAAGGAGGGGAAAAGGACGATTTTCAGGCTGATTCCGTTCGGTTACGAATCGTCAAAAAGTATGTCGGCAAGTATCTCACGCAAGAAGAGTTCGACGACTACGCTCGCATTCGAAAAGAGTGGACAGAGCTGAAGAATCATCCGCCGCAAATCGCTGATCAAGCACTCGCAGTGACCGAACACGGAATGGATGCACCAGCGACTTACATTCTGATTCGAGGAAATGCATCTTCGGAAGGGGATATCGTTGAGCCCGGATTTCCCACCGTGTTGACGGACGACTCTCCTGTGATTTCTCCACCAGCGCACGGTCAGAGCAGCGGGCGACGACGTGCTTTGGCCGACTGGGTTACAGATCCTGAGAACGGTCTGCCACTTCGCGTGGTTGTGAATCGCATCTGGCAGTGGAGCTTCGGTCGAGGACTGGTCCAGTCACCCAATGACTTCGGATTGACCGGTGTCGCTCCGACGCATCCGGAACTGCTGGAGTGGTTAGCGGTTCAGTTCCGCGAGGATGGTCAAAGTCTGAAGTCGTTGATCAAACAAATGGTCATGTCTTCGACCTGGAGAATGTCTTCAGCTCCTCAGGAACAGGGACTCGAAGTTGATCCAACGAATCAGCTTTACTGGCGATTTGATATGCGACGCCTCCGAGCTGAAGAGATTCGCGATTCGATTCTCGCAGCGAACGGAACGTTGAATCTCAATGACATGTACGGACCGAGCATCTATCCGCTCATTCCAGAAGAAGTGCTCGCTGGACAGTCTCGACCTGGTCAGGGATGGGATGATTCCAGTGAAGAAGAACGACGGCGGAGAAGTATTTACATCCATCTCAAACGCTCGCTGACAGTTCCGCTGATGGCTTCATTTGATGTGGCGGACACAGACTTCACCTGCCCGGTTCGATTCGCCACGACGCAGCCAACTCAGGCGCTCGGCATGTTGAACAGCGACTTCCTGAATTCGCAAGCAGCCCTCTTCGCGAAAGACATCGTGGCTGAGGCCGGCGATGACTTGAGCGATCAGATTCAGTTGGCTCTTGAACGAGTTTTGCAGCGTGATCCTACTCAGACGGAGATTGATCGCGGCACGGACTTGGTCAATGACTTGCAGTCTGAATACGGTCAGGATCAATCGACTGCCCTCAAGAACTTCTGCCTGCTGGCATTGAACCTGAACGAGTTCATGTACCTCGATTGATCTTGCTTCTTTGACCAATTGTTAAAAGATCGAACGGCGGAGCGTGCTGATGGGCGCGCTCCGCCGTTTCGTTGATTTCAGAAACGATGATGGGAAGGTGAAACGGGTGCGTTGAAATCAGTCGTTCGTCGTCACGATGGCGTAAATCGCATTCTGTGGAAGTGTCACTCGACCGTTGCTGACATCTAGAGTGTCGACGAGGTGCCCAGCGATGTCGAGGACTTGAACCTTGTTCAACGCAGGGTTGTTAAGTGTGACACTGACTTCGGTGTTGGCGATTCGAAACGGTGGTCGTCCGATTCTTACGATCTGCTCTCCCTCGATCTCCGGGCTGTCTTCCTTGTTCCCGAGTCGAAAGGTTGCAGGCTGAGTCTCAAAGCCAGTCAATCGATTAACAGTGACGACTTGAATCAAGAGTTTCTTTGAGTCTTGAATGGGCTGGTCATCGAGGCTCACGACGTTGATGGTGGCATATTCGTTTTTGCTCTCAATCGTCACATCAGACAATTCGAAAACTCCGCCGTTCTGCCTTAAGAAGCCTGTCACTCCCTGTGCTTTCGGAGCGTCCATGGTGCACAGTTCGCGGCGATAGTCCCACTTCAGTTCTCCGGTAGAGCTGGTAATCGTTCCCGATTGAGGTTCGAAAAAAGGAGTGAGATCTGGAGGAACTTGCGGACTGCTCTCCTCAGATTTCGTTGTTTGAACCGGCCCAATCAAGAAGGCTGCCCGGTTCACTTCATCACCATCGGGAGACCAGCCTGCGTTGAGGTCCGGCAAGTTGCGTTGATCTCCATAGGCTTCGTTGTCTGCGATTCGTGGGATCTCACGGTTGAAGATCTCTTCGAAAGTTCGACTGTCGATGACGATGGGCGAGGCTTGTTTCAGATCGCCTCGACGGTATAACAGTGCATTTGCTGGGAATCCGGCCATCATTGCCGGGTAGCAATGGTTCCACTTGTGAGTCGACAACTGGTCGCCTGTCCGCCAGAACGGCTTCAGCGGGTCTCGTTCATATTCAGGTGTCTGACATGAAAACCACGCCACCCCGTCAAGACCGTTGAGGCTTTGATAGGCGGCGACCAGAAATGGACCCTCGCTTTGATATCGGTTGGGATTTTTCCAGGCTGTCTCAGTGACAATGAATGGATACCCCACGTGCTGCCGAAAGTTCGTACACATCTCGAATGGCTTGGAGAGCACCGACTCGTTGACCAGGTAGTCGCCGGGGTCGATTCGGTATCCATCGTTAGGACCTTGATGCTGAAAGTCTGAGCCGACGTATTCGTTCTCCGCATCAATATCGAGAGCGTGATACGAATAACGCTCTAAAGCTTTCAGCTTCTCATCATTGGCTGTTCGCCAGTTCGTCGCATTGAGCAGTTGCTGACAGCCGAGTTCATCTCGCAGGTAGGTTCCCATTTCGCGATAAAACTCAAATTGAAACTTGGCAAGGAACTCAGCTGTATCGCGTTGCCGCTTGGCGAAAGCGCCTTCTCCATCAGTTGTTAAATCGTAGATCTTCAAACAAGCGATTCGCCCGTTTTGCGGGTCATCCAACGGGTCGTTCCCTTTCCAGCCGTCTCCCCAGGCATCCCAGGCTGCTGAGGTCGAGCCGTAACGTTCGGCGAGGAAGTTGGAGAAGTGTTCGGACAGCATTTCTCGATGGTGATCTGGAAGCCGCTGCATCGTCCAGAAGAGAAGCGAATCCTCATTGTGGATTTGGAGAATGGCGACCGTCGGATCGTCCTTGATAGCCAATCCGGTGTAAGGATTGACGCGTGTATAGAGTGTTTGCGTCCAATGTTCGTACGCATCTTGCAGCGTCGGATCGATAAACAACAATCCTTCCATATCAACTTCTCCGCCGGGCAGGTTCCAACTGGCGGGAGCATCGAAATGGGCATAGAACGGCGACAGAAGAACGTAAATTCCGTTCTGTTTTGCGGACTGGATGAATCGGAAAACGCCGTCGATCAATTCTTCGTCGACGTCCGTGATCTTCGATCCGGGTGATCGATCGCACACTGTGACGTGAAGTCGAACCATGTTGACGCCCAACTTGGCCAGCCAGCGGGCGTGGTGATCCATCTGTTCGGGCGGGAAGCGATGAGCATCTGTGCCGACCATCCAGAACCTTGCCGGTGTTCCATCTCCGAGGACGAAGTCGTTCTTGTCCGCTGAGAGTCGAACGAATCCGCTCTGTCCTGACTCCGCTTCGTTGAGATCTCGCAGATCGAGAAGGGCATTGTCCGAGAGCGGATCGGTTTGTTCAGGAAGAGGCCATGAGTTGGAATCGTCGAGCACACCCTCCCAGGCAAATGTCAGCGATGGGAAGAGGGTGGCGATCACAAGAAACGTTCGGCCGAAACTTCGCATCATTTGGCTTCCTGATTTCAACTCGTTGCGATTGTTGTCAGTCGTGTGAGTTTTCCGGAACGAATTCGAATACGTACAGACCCTCAAGCCCGCTCTAAGAGCACCAGTTGTCGATCATCTGAGAATAAGTCTGCGTGCCGTGTTCGAGATCTTCGAGTTTGACCCACTCATCGTGTGTGTGTGCTTGAGCGATGCTGCCGGGACCGAACACGACGGCCTGTTTGAGTGCTCCAAACCAGGCACCGTCTGTACCGTATGAGACGGTCTTCGGGCTCTTCTCTGGTGAGAACTTGAGGCACTCCTGAACGAATGGCGATTCGGGATCAATATCGAACGGCGGAGCTTGAAAGACGATTTCCATCTTTAGCTTGAATCGATCGCATGTGTCGCGGACGCGATCGATGATCGGAGTCGCATCTATGCCTGGCATTTGACGAAAGTAGATCGTGCATACGCTTTGTGGAGGGGTGATGTTCACAGCATGAGTGTGATCATTGATGCCGAGATTCATCGTCATCGTTGGAGGGTTGAACATTGGATTCTGCCATGCGGTTTCAGTTTCCATTTCGTTGTTCAGTTCCCACATTTCCGACAGGAACGGAATCATTTTCCAGTTCGCGTTGATTCCTTCTTTCGTGCTGGAGTGAGCAGCTTTTCCGGAAGCGGTCACCTTAATCAAGCAACCTCCTTTGTGAGCATGAACGACTTCAAAACGAGTCGGTTCTCCGATGATCGCTCGTGTCTGGCCCTCGACCATTTCCTGGTAGAGTTTGGATCGCTCAACGACCTGCTGAGCACCAAGCATTCCGACTTCTTCGTCTGCGGTGCAACAGAAGTAGACGGGGGCGGACAGAGTTCGGTTTCGGAACTGTTTCATTGCCGAGATAAAGCACGCGACCGAACCTTTCATGTCAGTGCTTCCGCGTCCGTAAAGTCGTCCATCTTTGATCGTCGGGGAGAAGGGCCCATGCTCCTCAATCACCCAATCGTCGGCGGGGACCACATCAGAATGTCCAAAATACGCCAGCCCGCCGGTTCCGGAACCAAGCTTGCCGACCACATTCGATTTGGCGATTCCTTTGTGATCGGTGTAGTCGATCCGCTCAACTGTCACATCGATCGACCGCAGCCAGTCTGCGATCTGGTCCGTAACTTCAACGTTGGAAGTCGAACTCACCGACGGAAATTTGATCAACTCGCTGGCGTACTCAAGTGAATTCATAAGAGTCTCTTACTCAAAAAAGGGCGACCATCCGATTCTCTGCGTTTCACTCTGTCTGGTCTACCGACTCGCCATTGGAAATCAGGCTGTCTTGTCAAACTTGAACAGCCTGACTCATTGCGAGATTGTACGATGCTGGGATTGTGATGCCGGTTGATTTGAGAAGGCGCCATGATTGTTTGTGTGAGTTGCTTCAGACAAGTCAGGGGCAGCTCCGATACGGCGATTGATTGAAAGATCATGCCGTAAACGAACGGGTTCAGGTGTTTCTGGGGCATTATGAGAAAAACTTCCCTGATCCATTGCGCCTTCCAATTCGTTCAACGATCAGAGGTGCGTTTCGCGTAGTTGAGATTGCAATGAACAGCGACTTCACTTGTGAACTGCAAAACAGGGTTCCTACAGTGACGTCATTCAAGAGGTTGGGGACGTTGTCCAATTTACTCACGAGTTCCTGAAGGGCTGGATTGACAGGTGCGAAAGACGACCGCTTTAGCGACCCGTGCAATGAGGGTTGATGCCAGAAGTCTCACTCCGCATTTGATGCGTATGGGCCTCGCCTTCTTCATTTTGATGCAACTGATTTCGGCGGGTGTGGCGTTCAACTCACAAGCACCAGGGAAGTCGTTCTTTCAATCAATCATCTACGCAAACGCAATCTTTGCCTCGTTTGTCGTCCCGTTGCTCTTTGCCAATTCGATCACGGAAGAAAAAGAAGAGCGGACTCTTCCGCTACTCCAAATTGCGGATGTCTCTCCGCTTGCGATCTTGCTCGGGAAATTTGCACCAAGGATGATTTCCATCCTGCTGATCCTCGTCGTGCAGGTTCCGTATTCACTTCTCGCCGTCACGCTTGGTGGAGTGACGCTTCATCAGGTTCTGGCGAGTTATCTGGCTGTCGCTGCATATATCGTGTTGATTGGGAACATCTCGCTCTGGTGTTCGGTGATTTTCAGATCGACAGCGAATGCCGCAGGGCTCGCCGGAATTCTGGTGCTGGTTTACCACGCCCTCCCAGCCTTGTTGCACACGATCTTCGTTCTCTTTCAGAACGACACAGTCTTCGGGCAAATTGCCTCGGCTGGCGTGAGTTTGATGAGTAAGTACTGGCAGACAAACGTATTTGTTCAGCTCAGCCAGATCCTTGCAACTGGCGGGAGCCAGCCTTACTTCAGTCTTCAATTCGTCTCGAACATGCTGGTCGGCGTCCTGTTCTTCGGCTTCTCCTGGATGGTTTTCGACTGGTTCAATCGAGAGACCGAATCTGCTCCGGTCGCTTCCAAGTCAACGCGTCGCGCAGCACGTGCAACACATCGTCCGCGAGTCTGGAGCCATGCACTCGTTTGGAAAGACTTCAAATTCGTGGCGGGGGGCCGGCGTTCGATTGTGTTCCGAGTGGTCGCCTATAGCTTGCTGGCGTTCATCGTGGCTGGTGTGCATTCAGGCTGGAGATTGAATCAACTTGACGTGGAGGAAAGCGCCGGAATTGTGGCTGCATTTTTGTGCTTTGGGTTTATTCCGCTGGAAGTGGCACTTCTGGTGGGAGGCACTTTCCACAGAGAGGTGAAAGACAAGACACTTGCGAACCTGATGATGCTTCCAGAATCGACGGCGAAGATTGCCTATTCGAAACTGGCTGGTGCGTTTATCGGAGTGATCCCGTCTGTGTTTTTTCTTCTGCTCTCGCTCGCCTTCGCGCCCGGGATCGTCAGTGAAATCCTGAAGGAGATCGGACGAGGAGAGAATTTTGCCATCGGCATGATCATTGTCGCGAATGTCGTCGCCCAATTGCTGCTTTATTATCACCTCGTTGCCTATCTTTCATTGTCCTTCAACGGATGGTGGGCACTCTTCGTCGCCTATTTTGTGCAGTATTTTGGGTGTCTAATTCCGACAACTCTGGTCGGGATTTTCGTTTCAGCATTCAACATTCGCTTCAGCGAGGAGTTTGGATACCTCCTTGGGATGATCGCTGCTGGGGTCGTGTTCGTGCTGGTATTATTGCTGCACGTGTTGATCGGCAGGACACTCGAAAAGAAAGCCGCAGCCTGATCTTGAACTGGAGGACCATGAGTCCCATTCGATGCGGACTCAGATGTCCTGCTGCTTTAGAAAGTCGGTCACGAGATTCTGAAATCTCGGAAGAGTAGATTGTGCCACCTGGACGACGTGATCACCGTCGGCAACTTCACCAGCATCTGGCAGGCATAAATTTGTAATTGCAGCGACGGCGATCGTCTTCATCCCACACCGTCTTGCATGGATGACTTCGGGAACCGTCGACATCCCAATTGCTTCACCAATTCGGCGAAAGAAGCGGAGTTCCGCTCGCGTTTCGTAATTTGGCCCCGGCACAGCGATGTAAGTTCCCTCATGCAACGGGAAGTTGTGCCTTCGGGCAATCCGCTGCAAGCGCTTCGCTGTCAGAAGATCGTCATCGACAGACTTCTCACGGGGCAGGGGGGCGCGATCGCCGAATTGAGCCGATCTCGCTTGCAGAAAGTTGACGTGATCGCGAATCAACATCAAATCGCCGACTTGATAGTGACTCGACAGCCCTCCGGCAGCACACGAAAGAAACACCGTTTCGACACCGAGACAACTCAAGACTTCCATTGGATAAGTGATTGTCGAGACGTGATGCCCCTCGTAAAAGTGCGGGCGGCCTTGCAAAACGATGACGCCGCAGCTTCCGACGCGTCCAATGATGAACCGTCCTAAATGTCCGGTTGCGGTCGTCTTCTCGAACCCTTCGAGGTCTTCAAATTTCAAGATACAGGCGATGTCGAGGGATTCGGTGAATCCTCCAAACCCGGTTCCGAGTACGATCGCAATTTTGGGAAGCTCTGACGAAGTCGGAAGCGTGTCGAGATATTGTGTCCGAATCTGCTGACACGCAAGATCGGCAAGATGCGACAGTGGGTGACCAGAATCAGGCTTGGACACAGAAATGCGGACTTCTGAAATGAGACGGGAACTGCTGGACGCTTTGATTGAATTGAGTAACCATGCGAACGACTGCGACCTGGCAAGTCTGCTTGCATCGTCGCAATGTTCATTCAATCGCTTCGAAGAATAGTCGATCAGAAGTCGATTCCCTATGCTTCGCATTGCGGAATCCGCGATAAGCAGTCAATTGCCGAATTGCCTCGGTCGAATTGAACCAGATAAGTTCCCGCGAACAACTTCGGTGAGCAGCGATAAGGATCAGATTGGATGCGAAGCTTCTGCCGTACTTCCGTTTCAATGAAGCCAACGGTCGCCCTCGCCGTGGTGCTTACCGTGTGTCTTGCGGCACACGAAACAGAAGGTCAGGAACAGGCAAAGCCCAGCTTCGAAGCAGAGAAGTGGAACAATCGAGTCGCGCAGCTGTCTGAGGCAATCATTGCTGCACCACAGAATGAGGGTCTTTACTCAGCGCGAGGCGATGCCCATTTCTTTCTCGGTCAATTCGAGGCAGCACTGGCCGATTACGACAAGATTGTCGAGCTGGTTCCTGAGCGTGATTCCTCACATTGGCGACGAGGAATTGCTTACTACTACACCTCAAATTTCGCCCAGGCGACTTCGCAGTTCCAACGATATCATTCGTTCGATCAGGTGGATCGTGAGAATGGCATCTGGAGGTACCTGTCTCAATTGAAGCATTCCGGGAGTGAGGTTGCTCAAGCCGAGTTGCTCAAGTACGAGAAAGATGATCGTGAACCGTTCGGAGACATTTACCGTTTGTACTCAGGAGAAATCACAAAGAAGGAACTTCTCGAACGCATTGCAAACGCAACAATCAGCGATGAAGAGCGAAGTAAGCGGATGTTCTACGCGTCTCTGTACATTGGATTGCATGAAGACGCCCAGGGACGAACCGACGAAGCCAAGCCATTTCTCAGACAGGCAGCTGTGTCGGACTGGGGACGAACTGCCGGATACGGCCCGAACTTCATGTGGCATGTCGCCCGACTGCATCTTGAACGCCTGAGTCAACTTGAGCCCAGTCAGAACCAAACGGATTGATAGAGTCTCGAATCGAGCCAACTGATATTTCGCAGGCAAGGAAGTGAACGAAATGACTGACAACAGTGATGGCGGATTCGCAGCTCAGAGCGAAGGATTCGTCAATCCGGGAAGGTGGACCGTCCCTTTCGTCTGTTGCGGACTCGGTGTGTTTTCAGTGTTCCTCTTCGATAAAGCCGCCGGAGTTTACTTTCTCGACGACGACTGGCTCGACGAATTCCACGAGTTGGTGGATGCGGCAGAACACTTCGGAACTCCCTACGGACAATTGATTGGGCTGTTTTGCCTCACATCTGCTCTGAAGTGGAAAGAGTGGCGAATCGTCCGCTTCTTTCTGGCGGCATCCTGTGCCGGCGTCGCTGCGAACATTATGAAACTCTTCATTGCCCGTTCGCGTCCCAACTCCTTCGACTTTCAGTCTCCGACAATCTGGGAGAGTTTCGGTCAGTGGCTTCCATTCGCTGAAGGCGGATCAGCATGGCAAAGCTTTCCGTCAGCCCACACAGCTTCAGCGTTCGGGTTTGCAGCAGTTCTCTCCGCCGCTTACCCGCACGGGAAACCGATGTTTGTGTTTCTGGCGATCTTAACCGGTTTCCATCGAGTCTCAGTTTCAGCCCACTTTCCCAGCGACGTCTTCTTCGGAGCAGCTCTCGGCTGGCTCGTCGGGTGTTTGTTTGTCGGAAACAATTGGCTGTCGAGGAAATTTGACCGGCTGGAAACCAGACGGCCGGACTGGCTCAGAGAAATGGACCGCCTCCGATCTTGATCAAGTTGGTCGCAACTGGGCGAAATTCTTCGCGTCGTCGAAAGGAGACGCGGGGTAAGTCTGCAAATGTCCGGGTCGGCGAAGGTGGAGCTTCAGGCAATCTGGGTAGCTCTCGATGCCTCGACCTGCCTACGGAATCCTCTTTTGATTTTTTCTTTCGAAGGTCCTTGACCCTCTCATCGGTCCCGCTATTATTCACTTTGGTCGTCGCGAACGGGGCAATCAAACCTCAACGCTCAACGACACTTGCAAACGGATGAATGACAAGTGTGGTCTCCACATTTTCTACTATAAACTCTTCTCACTCACGGATTTTTGTTGAGTGGTTTTGGAAGGGGCAATCCGTCAGCAAAGTTCTCTCAACGAGATGTCTTTTTAAGATTCGTCTTGTTTGAAAAACTCTGCTGTTAGCAAGTTGACTCCTCGGCAACTGTTGGTATTGTTCCCGCAGCAAGCGAAAGAGTCGAGTCGGCTTCACAAGCCCAATGTTGATAAGGTTTTGTGTCGCTGTCTCTTTTGTTTTTTGTCACATGTGTTAGAGTAAGTTTTTGGCGCTTGTGGCAAGCCAGTTGAGAGTCAACTGGTAAAGATCTTTGGCAATTTGGTTGGTGGACGTCTTGTGATTTAACGTTTTGCGTTAAAGAGCTTGGGTTCAGTGTTCTTGTTTTTCTCTGGTGTTGAGAGGTTCTGCGAAGAGCTTTGATCGCCGGGGTGCGAGAATGCGACGCGTGTTTAACCATCACACGCGCAGGTCAAATACCTGAATTTTATTGCTATCCGCCGATGCTGCCCTTCGGGGTTGC